>CAZASR010000018.1:0-28880 GCA_964487765.1 uncultured Devosia sp.
CCCTGATCGTTGATGTTCTTGGCCGCGAGATTGGCGGCGTCCGCCATCGGCGGGGAAAGCGTATCGAGCGGACCGGTGAAGCCGAGCAGAATGCCGATCTTGGTGTCGGCAGCGAGCGCCGTTGCGCTGGTCGCGAGCAGCAGCGCGGCGGCCAGGCTCACGGTGGTCTTGAATTTGGTCATGATGTCCCTCTGCGAAATTGCCCGTCTCCGGCACCCTGCAAGGGTATCTTCGAGGCGGGCAATAATGTCTGGGAGGGCCGACAGGGCCCTCCGCTGAAAACGATATTGCACAAAGGGTGGACGCGAGTCATCCCGATTTGATCAAATGGTCAACGTTGGCAAGCGACTGCGAATTCCCATAGGGTAGCCTCCCGATGCGGCGCTTTTTTCTTTCCCTGACACTGGCCTGCGCGTTGGCGGCCGGCGTGGCTACAGCGCAGGAGGCGCCGTCGTCCGAGGAGCCGGCGGCCGTCGAGCCCTGTGGCGGCGAGACCATCACCATTGCGCGCATGCAATGGCCGTCGGCCGAGTTGCTCGCCGAAATTCATGCGCGGCTGATCCGCGCCAATTTCGGCTGCACCGTCGAGATCGTGCCCGGCGACCTCGCGGCCACCGCCTCGTCGATGGGCGTCAATGGCCGGCCGGCGGTGGCGCCGGAACTGTGGATCACCCGCGTCGCCGACATCTGGAACGCCTCGCTCAAGAGCCAGCAGGTGCGCCAGGCAGGCTCGACCTATGCCGAGCCGGTGTTCGAAGGCTGGTTCGTTCCCGACTATGAGGCCGAAGCGCATCCGGAAGTGACGACCATCGAGGGGATCAAGGCGCGCGCCGCGGATTTCGCCGTGGACGGCCGGCCGCGCTTCCTGTCCTGTCCGCCCGACTGGGCCTGTTCGGTGATCAACCGCAATCTGTTGCGGGCACATGGCATGGACGGCCTGTTCGACATCGTCGAGCCGGCGAACCGGTTCGAGCTCGACGCCCTGATCGCCGAGGCGATGAGCCGGCACGAACCGCTGCTGTTCTATTACTGGCAGCCCAACGCCATTCTCGCGCAGTTCGGCTTCACGCCGGTCGAGCTGGGACCCTACAACGAGGACAACTTCATCTGTCTCGGCCGCGTCGCCTGCTCCACTCCGCAGCCTTCGGGCTTTGCAGCCGAGCCGGTGATCGTGGCGCTGGCGCAGTGGGTCTATCTCGAGGCGCCGGACGTGGCCGCCTATTTCCAGCGCGCCCATGTGCCCTTCGCTGAAATGAATACGCTGCTGCAGAACCTCAACCAGCCCGGCGCGACGGTCGAGTCCGTTGCTGACGCTTTCGTCGCGGCGCGCGGCGTGATCTGGCAACCATGGGTCGGACAGGCGGCGCGGTAACCACCACAACTTGCAGTAATCAAGTGTAACTCCGTCGACTCAAGTTGCCAGTTGGCCGTATACTTTGATGCGTCTCCAGTCTCATTCGAGGCAAGAAAATGGCGTTCTGAGTACTTGAGCAGTAAGTCAACAGCAACATCGAGAAAGACGAGGCGAGATTGTTGCTTGTCAACGCCAGACTGTGGTTGACATATTAGGCATTGTTCCTAGGTTTCGGGCGCTTAACAACCCAGGAGCACATTTCACAATGAGAGACATCTGGAAAGGCGCGCTCGCCGCGGCCGCGATGTTCGCGATAGCCGGGGCGAGCCTGCCCGTTCAGGCGCAGTCCGCTTGCGGAACCGACAGGACCATCGACATCGCCGAAATGACCTGGCCTTCGGCTGCGGCGCTGGCGCATATCCACGCCATCATTCTCGAGACCGGCTATGGCTGCAACGTCGAGATCGTGGCCGGCGACACGGTGCCGACGTCGGCCTCGATGCTGTCGCGCGGCACGCCGGCCGTGGCACCGGAACTATGGACCAGCTCGATCACGCGGCAGTGGGAGGAAGGGCTTGAAGCAGGCGACGTCGTCGACCTCGGCCCTGCCATCACCGACGGCACGATCGAAGGCTGGTTCATCCCCCGATATACCCTCGAGGCCCATCCGGCTTTGACCACCATTGAGGCGGTCCTCGAGCATCCCGAATTGTTCCCCGATCCGGAAGACCCCGATCAGGGGCGGTTCTATTCCTGCCCGCCGGGCTGGGCCTGCGAGCTTGCCGGCACGGCGCTGTTCGAGGCGCTGGACATGGAAGAGGACTGGAACCTGTTCTCGCCCGGCTCGGGCGGGGCACTTGCCGCCTCGATCGCGCGCGCCTTCGAGCGCGAAGAGCCGATCCTCTTCTACTACTGGGGACCGACGGCGCTGCTGGGCAAGTACGACGCCGCCCAGATCGATCTCGGCCCGGTCAAGCCTGAGGTCTATGACTGCAACACGGATCCCGAGTGCTCGGATCCGCCGGGCGTGACCGCCTATCCGTCCTCGCCGGCCATCGTGGGCGCCGCGAGCTGGGTGAAGGAAGAGGCTCCCGAGATTGCCGACTATTTCGGCAAGGTCGGGCTGACTAACGCGCAGATTTCCAAGCTTCTCGTCTATGGCGACGAGAACAATGCCGATGCCGAAGAGACGGCGCGCAACTTCCTCAACACCGAGCAGGACACGTGGACCAGCTGGGTGCCCGCCGACGTCGCTGAAAAAGTAAAGGCCAGCCTCGGCTGACCTCCGTCCTCTTCACGGAGCCGCGGGGTCGGTCGGGTAATGCCCGGCCGACCCCGCGGGCGTCCGCGAAGAGACTTCCTCCGTGTTTCCCGGAAAGGCCGTCCCCCGCGCCTTTCCGGGAAACATTCCGACAGCCAATGAAGGCAGAAGATGTTTCCTGAACTCATTGACACCAATCCCCTGCGCGATGCGATCGACGACGGCCTCAACTGGGTCGTGCGCAATTGGGGGGATGGCTTCACCGCGGCGGCCAAGCCGTTGCTCGATTTTCTCAACGTAACGCAGCACCTGCTCCTGGCGACGCCCTGGTGGGTGATCATCGGGGTGCTCGCCGGAATCGCCTGGTTCGCGACGCGGCGCTGGCAATTGCCGGTCATTGTCGTCCTGTCGCTGCTGTTCCTCGGCGTTATGGACCTGTGGGAAGACGCCATGGTGACAACCGCCCTGATGATCACGGCGACGCTCACCACCATCGTCATAGGCCTGCCGCTCGGCATCCTGATGGCGCGCTGGATCAGGGTGCGGCAGGTGCTCACGCCGGTGCTCGATCTGATGCAGACGCTGCCGAGCTTCGTCTATCTCATCCCGGCGGTGATGATCTTCGGGCCGGGCAAGATCCCCGCTCTACTCGCCACCATCGTCTACGCCGCGCCGCCGCTGGTGCGCCTCACCGATCTGGGCATCCGGCAGGTGGATCCGGCGGTGATGGAGGCCTCGCGGGCCTTCGGCACCGACCCTCGCCAGCGCCTGACGGGGGTTCAGATTCCCCTGGCGCTGCCGACCATTCTCGCCGGCATCAACCAGACCACGATGATGGCGCTCGCCATGGTGGTGATCGCCTCGATGATCGGCGCCGGCGGGCTGGGCTACCAGGTGCTGCAGGGCATCGGACGGCTCGAGGTCAGCCGCGGGCTGTTCGCCGGGCTTGGCATCGTGGTGCTGGCAATCATCTTCGACCGCATCACCCAGGCCTATGGCCGGCGGTTGCAACGGCGCATCGGACTTGCGGAGGCGACAACATGAACATGATCAGTACGCTCACGGCCGAACGACAAGTCAGCGGCACCGCCGCAGTCGAAATGCGCGGCATCACCAAGATTTTCGGGCCCCGGCCCGAAGAGGTGCTCGAGCTGCTTCGTCAAGGTCGCAGCAAGACCGAAGTGCAGGCCGAAACCGGGCACGTCATCGGCCTCCAGGACGTGTCGCTGACGGTCGAGCGCGGCGAAATCTATGTGGTGATGGGGCTTTCGGGCTCGGGCAAGTCGACGCTGATCCGCCATGTGAACCGGTTGATCGACCCCACTGCAGGCGACGTGTTCGTCGGCGGCGAGGATGTGCGGGCGATGAGCCTCGAGCAATTGCGCAGCTTCCGGCGTAACCGCATCGCCATGGTATTCCAGAAATTCGGCCTCTTGCCGCACCGGTCGGTGATCGACAACGTTGCCTATGGCCTCGAAGTGCGCGGCATGCGCAAGGCCGAGCGGCGCGAGAAGGCAGCGCACTGGATCGAAGTCGTTGGGCTCAAGGGCTACGAGAACTCGCGGCCACGCCAGCTCTCGGGTGGCCAGCAGCAGCGCGTCGGCCTGGCGCGGGCGCTGGCGATGGACACCGACATCCTGTTGATGGACGAAGCGTTTTCGGCGCTCGACCCGCTGATCCGCTCGGGCATGCAGGACCAGTTGCTGGAATTGCAGCAGAGCCTGCACAAATCCATCCTGTTCATCACCCACGATTTCGATGAAGCGCTCAAGATCGGCAACCACATCGCCGTGCTCAAGGACGGTGCGGTGGTGCAGGAGGGCAAGCCCGAGGAGATCGTGCTCAAGCCCGCCAATTCCCACGTCGAGGAGTTCGTGCGCGACGTGAACAAGGCGCGAGCCATCCATGTGCGGGCCATCATGACGCCCGAGGCGGGGGTTGTCTGCGACTATTCGGTGCCGGCCGATGCGCGCTGCGAGGACGTGCTGCCGCTGTTCGCAAAGCATGAATGGGTTGGGGTAACCGGTCCCGACGGCGAGACCATCGGCCGGATCAGCGCCAAGCAGGTGATCGCCGCGCTGGCGCGCTACTCGGCTTAGCACAAGCGGCGGAGGCTATGCCGCCTGCACCGGGGCGCGGGGCAACCACCCAGCGAAAGGGCGCAGTTGCCTCAGCCGCGAGCGCGCCTGTATAACCCGTCCCGGGAAAAGCCTCCCCGCCTTATCTCGGAGCGAAGTGTTGGAACTGAAGCGGATCAACGACGACGTCAGCGTAGCGCCGCAGATCAGCCCTGAAGACTTGCCTGTCATCAAGGCGGCGGGCTTCACCACGATCATCAACAACCGCCCGGACGGCGAGAGCCCGGACCAGCCGACATCGGCCACCATGCAGGCTGCCGCGGAGGCCGCGGGGCTGTCCTATCATTTCATTCCGCTCGGCCGCGATGGGGTGTCGCCGCAAATGGTCGAGGCCACCGAGGCGGCAATCGAGGGGAGTGCTGGCCCGGTGCTTGCCTTCTGCCGCTCGGGCGCGCGTTCCACCACGCTGTGGGCGCTGAGCCAGGCGGGGAAGAAGCCGGCGCAGGAGATCGTCGCCGAGGCGGCGCATGCGGGCTACGACATGTCTCACCTGCTGGGCCATCTCAGCCAGAAATGACGGGGAGCCGCGAGGCTCCCTTTTTTGTCCCGCCGGAGCCGTTCGCGCTCCCGGCGCCCCTCTGACCGGACTATGCAATCGATGTCGATCAAGAAAATCCTCGTCGCCAACCGCAGCGAAATCGCCATCCGTGTGTTCCGCGCCGCCAACGAGCTCAACATCAAGACGGTCGCCTGCTACGCCGAAGAGGACAAGCTGGCGCTGCATCGGTTCAAGGCCGACGAGGCGTATCTGATCGGCAAGGGCATGGGCCCGGTCGAAGCTTACCTCCAGATCGACGAATATATTCGCGTGGCGCGCGCCGCTGGCGCCGATGCGATTCATCCGGGCTATGGGCTGCTGTCGGAATCGCCGGAGTTCGCCCAAGCCTGCGCTGCGGCCGGCATCATCTTCATCGGCCCGCGCCCAGAAACGATGCGTGACCTCGGCAACAAGGTGGCCGCCCGCAACATGGCGATTGCGAGCAAGGTGCCGGTGGTGCCGGCGACCGACGCGCTCCCCGACGACATGGACGAGGTCAGGCGCATGGCCGCCGCGATCGGCTATCCGCTGATGCTCAAGGCGAGTTGGGGTGGCGGCGGCCGCGGCATGCGCCGCATCATGGACGAGAGCGCGCTGGTCGCCGAGGTTTCCGAAGGACGGCGCGAGGCCAAGGCCGCCTTCGGCAAGGACGAGATGTATCTCGAAAAACTGATCGAGCGGGCGCGCCATGTCGAGGTGCAGCTGATCGGCGACGATCACGGCAATCTCGTTCATCTCTACGAACGCGACTGCTCGGTACAGCGGCGCAACCAGAAGGTCGTCGAGCGGGCGCCGGCGCCCTATTTGCCCGACGACGTCCGCACGGAACTTACCGAAGCGGCATTGCGGCTTGGCCGCGCCGCCAATTATCGCTGCGCCGGGACGGTCGAGTTCCTGCTCGATGCCGACACCAACCAGTTCTACTTCATCGAGGTGAACCCGCGCATCCAGGTGGAGCACACGGTCACCGAAGTCGTCACCGATATCGATATCGTCAAGGCGCAGATCCGCGTCATGGAGGGCGCGGTCATCGGGACGCCCGAATCGGGGGTGCCCAGGCAGGAGGACATCAAGCTCCGCGACCACGCCATCCAGTGCCGCATCACCACCGAGGATCCTGAGCAGAACTTCATCCCCGACTACGGGCGCATCACCGCTTATCGCGAAGCGACGGGGTTCGGGGTGCGGCTCGATGGCGGCACGGCCTACGCCGGTGCAGTGATCACACGGTTCTACGATCCGTTGCTCGAGAAGGTGACCTGCTGGGCGCCGACGCCCCAGGAGGCGATCGCTCGTATGCACCGGGCGCTGCGCGAGTTCCGCATCCGCGGCGTCAGCACCAATCTGAGCTTCCTCGAAAACATCATCACGCATCCGGATTTCATCGAGAATCGCTACACCACGCGATTCATCGACACGACGCCGGAGCTGTTCGACATCCGTCCGCGCAAGGACCGCGCAACGAAGCTGCTGACCTATATCGCCGATGTGACCATCAATGGGCACCCCGAAGTGCGCGACCGGCCGCGGCCACCCGCCGGCGCGCTCGAGCCGGTGCCACCGCTTTACGAGCCGTTGCCGATCGTCGAAGGGTCGCGGCAAATCCTCGAGCGGCAGGGCCCCGAGGGCCTCGCCGAATGGATGAAGCAGCAAAGGGCGGTGCTGTTCACTGACACCACGATGCGCGACGCCCACCAATCGCTGCTGGCGACGCGCATGCGCAGCTACGATATCACGCGCATCGCGGAGAGCTATTCGCGCGGGCTGCCAAACCTCTTTTCACTCGAATGCTGGGGTGGGGCCACGTTCGACGTTGCCATGCGGTTCCTTAACGAGGACCCGTGGGAGCGGCTGGCTGCAATCCGCGAGGGCGCGCCCAACATCCTCATGCAGATGCTGCTGCGCGGCTCCAATGGGGTCGGCTACACCAACTATCCCGACAATGTGGTCAGGTTCTTCGTGCGCCAGGCGGCGGAGGGCGGAGTCGATCTGTTCCGCATTTTCGACTGCCTCAACTGGGTCGAGAACATGCGTGTGTCGATCGACGCGGTGCGCGAGGCGGGAAAGGTCGCCGAAGGCGCCATCTGCTATACGGGCGATCTCAACGATCCCCTCCGGGCGAAATACGATCTCGGCTACTATGTCGGGATGGCGAGGGAGCTCGAGGCCGCGGGCGCGCATGTGCTTGGCATCAAGGACATGGCGGGGCTGCTCAAGCCGGCCGCCGCCAAGACGCTGATCGCAACGCTGAAGCAGGAGATCGACTTGCCGATCCACCTTCACACGCACGACACCTCCGGCGTCGCGGCGGCCACCATCATGGCGGCGGTGGAAGCGGGCGTCGACGCGGTTGATGCGGCAATGGATGCGTTCTCGGGGACGACCAGCCAGCCGACCTTCGGTTCGCTCGCCGCGGCGCTGGCCGACACCGAGCGCGATCCAGGCTTCGACGCCAGGGTCATCCGCGAGATCTCGTTTTACTGGGAAGCGGTGCGAACGCAGTATCGCGCCTTCGAGAGCGATCTCAAGGGCGGGGCGTCCGAGGTCTATCTGCACGAGATGCCGGGCGGGCAGTTCACCAATCTCAAGGAGCAGGCGCGCTCGCTCGGCCTCGAATCGCGCTGGCATGAGGTCGCGCGCGCCTATGCCGATGTGAACAAGATGTTCGGGGACATCGTGAAGGTGACGCCGAGCAGCAAGGTGGTGGGCGATATGGCGCTGGCGATGGTGAGCTCCGGCCTCACTCGCGCCGACGTTGAGGACCCCAACAAGGACGTAGCTTTTCCCGATTCGGTCGTAGGCTTCTTCATGGGCGATCTCGGCCAGCCGCCGGGCGGCTTTCCCGAGGCGCTGCAAAAGAAGGTGCTCAAGGGCAGGCAGCCGCTCACGGCGCGCCCGGGCTCCTATCTCGAGGACGTCGATATCGAGGCGGAACGCGCCAAGCTGCAGGCCGATGCGAGCGAGCCGGTCGACGACTTCCGCCTCGCTTCGCACCTCATGTATCCGAAGGTGTTCGCCGATTTCCTCAAGACGCAGGACAAATACGGCCCGACCGCGGTGCTGCCGACGCCGGTCTATTTCTACGGGCTGAGCCAGGGCCAGGAGATATTCGCCGAGATCGAGCGCGGCAAGACCATGGTGATCAACTATCTCGGCCGGGCCGAGACCAACGAGAAGGGGCAGGTTCGTGTCTTCTTCGACCTCAACGGGCAGCCGCGCACCATCACCGTGCCCGATCGGCTCAAGGTCGGCGAGGTCAAGGTTCGCGCCAAGGCGGCGCTGGGCGACGTCAAACAGATCGGCGCGCCGATGCCCGGCGTGATCTCGGGGCTATTGGTCAGGGCCGGCGACAAGGTCAGCGCCGGCGACGTGCTGCTGTCGATCGAAGCCATGAAGATGGAAACCGCCATCCACGCGGAAGCCGACGGTGTGGTGGCCGAAGTTACCGTGAAGCCGGGCGATCAGATCGACAGCAAGGATTTGCTGGTGCGGTTCGAGTAGGGCCGGCTACAACCGCCGGTAGTCGCCGTCGATCACGTTGTCGTTAGGCCTCGCGGCGCGGGAGGTGGCGCGCTGGGGCAGGAGGCTGACGATCCAGCTCACCAGCAGCGGGATCACGACCAAATCATCGAGCCAGCCGGCGAGCGGGATGAAATCGGGAATGATGTCGAGGGGGCTGATCAGATAGAGCGGCACCACGAGCATCAGGGCCTTGAGCCAAAGCGGCGTCTCCGGCGCAGTGAACGCGCGCCAAAGGATCAGCAACTCGGTACGAAACTGCAGCAAACGGCCCATCGGCTCCTCCTTTCGACGCAGATTGAGGTGGGAAGTCCTCCAGTGCAGTTCAAGACGCTATCCGCGGCGCCGCGCGTCATTGCGCCGGCACCGGCAGTGGCATATTTGTGCGGCCAATGAGCATTTCTCCGCGCAAGCAGACCGTCGGGGTCGATGTCGGCGGCGTCCGCGTCGGCGGCGGGGCGCCGATTGTCGTGCAGTCGATGACAAATACCGACACGGCCGACATCGAGGCCACCACCCGGCAGGTGGCGCAGCTCTGGCGCGCCGGCTCCGAGCTTGTCCGCATCACCGTCGATCGCGACGAGAGTGCGGCGGCGGTGCCGCATATCCGCGACCGCCTGGCGCAGCGTGGGGTCAATGTGCCGCTGATCGGCGACTTCCACTACATCGGCCACAAGCTGCTGACCGAGCATCCGGCCTGCGCCGAAGCGCTGGCGAAATATCGCATCAATCCGGGAAATGTCGGCTTCAAGGCAAAGCGCGATACGCAGTTCGCGACGCTGATCGAGCTGGCGCTGCGCCACGGCAAGCCGGTGCGCATCGGGGTCAATTGGGGGTCACTCGACGAGGAACTGCTGACGCGGCTCATGGACGAGAATGCGGCTTCGCCCAATCCGGTCTCCGCGTCGGCCGTGCAGCGCGAGGCGATCATCCAGTCGGCGCTGCTCTCGGCGCAGCGCGCCGAAGAGATCGGCCTCGGCCCGGACCGGATCATCCTGTCGACCAAGGTCAGCGACGTCCAGAACCTCATCGCGGTCTATCAGGACCTCAGCGCCCGCTGCGATTACGCGCTGCATCTGGGGCTCACCGAAGCGGGCATGGGATCGAAGGGCATCGTCGCCTCCTCGGCCGCGATGGGCATCCTCCTCCAGCAGGGCATCGGCGACACCATCCGGGTCTCGCTCACGCCCGAGCCGGGCGGCGACCGCACGCAGGAAGTGCGGGTGGCGCAGGAATTGCTCCAGACCATGGGCTTCCGCCAGTTCCTGCCGATCGTGGCGGCCTGCCCCGGCTGCGGCCGCACCACCAGCCAGACCTTCCAGGTGCTCGCCAAGGAAATCCAGGACAATCTCACCGCTTCGATGCCCGAATGGCGCGAGCGCTATCCCGGCGTCGAGCAGCTCTCGGTCGCCGTCATGGGCTGCATCGTCAATGGCCCGGGCGAGAGCAAGCACGCCGATATCGGCATCTCGCTCCCTGGCACGGGTGAAACGCCCGCCGCACCGGTCTTTATCGAAGGCAAGAAGGTCGCCACCCTCCGCGGCGCCGACGTCGCCGACCAGTTCAAGGTGATGGTGGCCGAGTACATTGAGCAGCGTTTCGGCATGGGCGAGAAGACAGCCGCGGAGTGAGATGAGCGCTTCCTTCGCGGAAAGGCTCATGAGCATGGACAAGGCGAGTTGGCAACGTCATGCCAATCCGCTCAGCGTCTATACCCGCTACACGGCCCTTCCCCTGCTTGCGCTCGCGATCTGGAGCCGGGTCTGGCTCGGCTGGTGGGCCCTGGTCCCGGTCGTGGCCGCCCTGCTGTGGGTCTGGCTGACCCGCGGTTGTTTCCGGTGCCGGACTCAACCCCGAACTGGGCATCGCGATCCGTGTTCGGGGAGCAGGTCTGGCTCCGGCGCAAGGCGGTGCCAATACCCCCGGAACACGCCCGCGCGGCTCTGCTACTCTCGGTCGCCAATGGACTCGCCAGTCTGGTCGTCGTCTACGGTCTCGTCTTCCTCGATGCTTGGGCGGCGGTGGGCGGCATCGTCCTGGTCATCGCCATCAAGAGTTGGTTCCTCGACCGGATAGTCTGGCTCTTCGACGAGATGGCCGCAAAGCATCCGGACTATGCGGCCTGGTTGCGCCCTGCCGCTGAGATGCGCGGCTAGAATCCCTCAGGCGAGCACTGCGATCGGCACATCACAAGCATCCGCCCATTGTCCGCCGCACAGTTCCACCAGCCGGGCCAAGGGCAACCGCACGCTCGCATGCGTGCTCCCGCCCGCCGGGATCACTTCATCGTAGATCTTAAGCGACACGTCGCAGTAGATGGTGAGCGGCGCCGGGAGGCCGAAGGGGCAGACGCCGCCGACCTCATGCGAGGTGAGGCGCAGCACGTCCTCCGGCCCCAGCATCCGCGGGCGGCCACCGAAGGCGGCCTTCGCCTTCCGGTTGGAGAGGCGGGCGTCGCCCCGCGTCACCAGCAGGAATTCGCGTTCGCCCACCCTTATCGCCAAGGTCTTGGCGATCTGGCCGGGCTCGCAGCCATGCACCTCGGCGGCGAGTTGCACGGTCGCGGTGCTTTCCTCTGTCACCATGACATGAAGGTCCGGCGCGCGGGCCGCGAGGTCGGCCTGAACGGAGGCAAGAGTCATTTCGGATTGTCCATAAGCCAGCGATAGAGATTGGCGGTCACGGCGACCGCGAGGATCAGCAAGGCGAGTGCCATGCCGATCGAAAAGAGGATGGAGACGATGCCGCCGGTGCTGCCCGCGAGGAGCAGACCGAGCAGGGTGACCGGTAACAGCGGTACGGTCACCGCACCGACGACGAACCAGAAGCGGCCGCGAGTGTGCTGCAACGCGAGCGCGAGACTTATTCCGTCGCCCAGCGCGGCAGCGGGCAGCAGCGTGATGGTGCGCGTGGTGAAGATCCATGCGGCGATGAGCAGGAAAAAGGTGACCCACACCAGCAGCATGGTTGCGGGCGTGTCGGTCGTTTCGGGAGTCAGGTCGGCCGGGGCGAACAGGGCAAAGATATAGCCCGGCGCTGCCGTGATGAAGGCCAGGACGGCACTCCAGGCGAAAAAGCGCTGCGACGAGGCGGTGCGCGCAATCGCCTGGGGCAGCGTCGGCTTGCCGTCGAGCAGCAGACGGTAGAGGCTGACGAGATATGGCGAGGCGAACCAGATGCCGGCGACGCTCGAGAGCGTCCCCGCCACCTGCCGACCAAGCGCGGTGGCGATGACGCGGTCCACGCCGAGACTGACGAGGCTCGCCGCGGCGAGGATCGCAACGGCGATCGCCACCGTGCCGCCCGCCCGCTGCAGCAGGTGGAAGGCGTCGCGATAGGACTTCGCGCTGAGGCTCCAGATTTCACCCATCAGCTTTCCCGCGTGGCAAAATAGCGGGCGGCCTCGCGCAGCGTGTCCGCCTCAGGCCCGAAGGGCGTCAGAGCGGTGATCGCGTCGTGGACGATGGTGCCGAGGTGTCGGCGCGCGGCATCGACGCCGATGCGGGCAATGAGGGTCTGCTTGCCCATGCCGGCATCCTTGCCTGTCGCCTTCCCCATCGCCTCGACGGAGGCGGTGACGTCGAGCAAATCGTCGGCGAGTTGGAAGGCGCGGCCGGCCGCCTCGGCATAGCTCGTGAGGTGCCCCAGCGCATCGGTGCCCGCGCCGCCGAGCAGGGCGCCGATTCGTACCGCGGCGCGGATCAGGGCGCCGGTCTTCATCGCCTGCATGCGGGCAATGGCCGTCTCATCGAGGACATCGTTCTCGGCCTCGATATCACGCATCTGGCCGCCCACCATGCCGCCTGCGCCCGCGCCGGCGGCCAGTTCCACCACGAGGCGCGAGGCGAGGGCGTCGTCGCCGCCGGTGCCGTGATCGGCAAGGTGGCCGAAGGCCAAGGTCAGCAGGGCGTCGCCAGCGAGAATGGCGGTCGCTTCATCATAGGCTTTATGGACGGTCGGCTGGCCGCGGCGGAGGTCGTCGTCGTCCATAACGGGCAGATCGTCATGGATCAGGGAGTAGCAGTGGACCAGCTCTACCGACACGGCGGCGGCGAGACTGTTTTCGGGGGCGGTGCCGAACAGCCGGGCCGTCTCGCGCAGCAGGAAGGGCCGCAGCCGTTTGCCGCCGCGTAGGGCGCCATGCCGCATGGCGCCCAGTAACCGACCTGGCGGCTCGCCCGGTCCGCTCAGCCGGTCGGCAGTCAGCAGCGTATCGAGCGCCCGCTCGATCTCGGCGGCGTTGTCGCGGAGCTTGTCGTCGAAACTTGTCATCGCCGGGGCTCTAGCCAAAAAGCGCGGCGGAAGCTACTCCGGCGCATGGCGGGTCGCCCGAAAAGGGGTAGCCAAGCGGGCTTTTGTGCACTATAGAGCCCCGACTTTTCCCGACAGACCCGAGCTGTCGCGCCGAAACCCTCGGCGAAAACGAGACGTACGGAGACTATTATGGCTGTTCCGAAGCGCAAGACCTCGCCGATGAAGCGCGGTTTCCGCCGTTCCGCCGACGGGCTTGCCGCCAACACCTATGTCGAGGACAAGGATTCGGGCGAGCTGCGCCGTCCGCACCATATCGACCTCAAGACCGGCATGTATCGCGGCCGCCAGATCCTCGAGCCCAAGAAGGCCTGAGGCGGGCCGTCTGCCCGGTTTGGTGTATTGAACTTTGAAGCGGCCAGTCCCAAAAGGGCTGGCCGTTTGCTTTAGGAGCGCCCCGTGACCTCTATCCGCGTCGAATCCGACTCGATGGGCACCATCAATGTGCCGTCCGACAAGTATTATGGCGCGCAGACGGCCCGCTCGCTCGCCAATTTCGACATTGGCGGCGAAAAGATGCCGGCCGAGATCATCCGGGCCTTCGGCATCCTCAAGAAAGCGGCCGCGCTTGCCAATTTCAAGCTCGGGCTGATGGACGAGACGACGCGCGACCTGATCGTGCGTGCGGCCGACGAGGTGATTTCCGGTCAGCTCGCGGATCACTTCCCGCTGGTGGTGTGGCAGACCGGCTCGGGCACACAGTCCAATATGAACGTCAACGAGGTCATCTCGAACCGCGCCATTGAGCTCGCCGGCGGGACGATGGGGTCGAAAAAGCCGATCCATCCGAACGACCACGTCAATATGAGCC
The DNA here is from genome assembly GCA_964487765.1 of uncultured Devosia sp. Classification (GTDB taxonomy): domain Bacteria; phylum Pseudomonadota; class Alphaproteobacteria; order Rhizobiales; family Devosiaceae; genus Devosia_A. Next base: position 13,933 of record CAZASR010000018.1, read on the forward strand.
AATCGTCCAACGACACCTATCCAACGGCCATGCATATCGCGGCAGTCGAGGCGATCGAAAACTACCTGGTCGATCGCGTCATGCTGCTGCGCAACACGCTCGACGAGAAATCGCGGCAGTTCATGGACATCGTCAAGATTGGCCGCACCCACCTGCAGGACGCGACGCCGCTGACGCTCGGCCAGGAGATGAGCGGATGGGTGGCGCAGCTCGACCTGGCGCTGAACGCCATTCGGGCAACACTGCCGCAGCTCTATGAGCTGGCGCTGGGCGGAACGGCGGTGGGCACCGGCCTCAATACCCATCCCAGATATGGCGAGACGGTCGCGGCCGAAATTGCGGCGCTCACCGGTCAGCCTTTCGTCACCGCGCCTAACAAGTTCGCAGTGATGGCGGGGCATGATGCGTTCGTGGGGACGCATGGGGCACTCAAGCAGCTTGCGGTAGCGCTGATGAAGATCGCCAATGACGTGCGCTGGCTGGCGTCGGGGCCGCGCTCGGGCTTGGGCGAGCTTACCATCCCCGAGAACGAGCCGGGCTCCTCGATCATGCCCGGCAAGGTCAACCCGACCCAGTCGGAAGCCGTGACCATGCTGGCGGTTCAGGTGATGGGCAACGACACCGCGATCGGCGTCGCGGCGAGCCAGGGCAATTTCGAGCTCAACGTGTTCAAGCCGGTGATCGCCTACAATTTCCTGCAGTCGGTGCGTCTGCTTGCCGATGGTGCCAAGAGCTTCAACGACCATTGCGCCTCGGGCATCGAGCCCAACCGGGCGCGGATCAAGCATCTCATGGATCAGTCCCTGATGCTGGTGACGGCGCTCAACCGTAAGATCGGCTACGACAATGCGGCCAAAATTGCCAAGAATGCGCACAAGAAGGGCACGACGCTGCGCGAGAGCGCCATCGAACTCGGCTTGCTGACGGGCGAAGAGTTCGATGCCGAAGTCAGGCCGGAGCAGATGGTCGGACCGCTCAGGCTTTAGCGGCTGCTCAGCCCCGCCGGCGGCTGCCGCGCGCGAGGATGCCGAGGCCGACGATGATCACCAGCACCGGCCAGTAGAGCGACCACCGTAGGTCGAAGAACAGGATCAAGGCGGTGGCGAGCATCAGGGCACCGCCGGTCGCGGCGCCGATCGCGCGGTTCGACAGACCCTCGATACGATAGAAGCGGGCGGCACTGACCAGCGCCGCGGCTGCTGGGACGAAGATGAACAGCGCCCACCAGCGGTCGGGCAGAGGCAGTTCCATCCCGAAATTGCGGGCGAGGAACACGAGCCCCACCACGATCACCGCGATACCCACGATCGGCGCGCCGGGCCAATAGCCCTGGTGCCTGTCGATACGCTGACGGTTGTCGCTTCGATCGCCCTCGTTGCTCATCTGATTCTCCGCCCCTTGGTGTTTCGAATATCGGAAGCAGAAACGGTCAATACAAGCTGGGAGTGGCAAGCCGGGACTGGCGGGGCGGCGCGGTCTTTGCCATTGTCCGCCGAAACGGACAGGAGCTGCAGATGACCGAAACCGTGATCATTCCGCCCAACGGACGCCGTGTGAGCGGAGGGCGGTTCATTCCGCCGCTACTGCTGATCCCCTTCGTGCTCTACAACATTCTGGCGCTGACGCTGATGGGCTGGCAGCCAACGGGCTGGCGCGAGCCGCTCTTCACCATCCCCATGGTTTCGGGGGTGACCTGGTCGCTGAGCTGGAGCGACGTGATGCTGGTGGTCGGGCTCGCTTGCCTGTTCTTTGAGGTGATCAAGTCGACCAATACCGGGCGCAACTCGGTGATCGAGCACATGGCCTCGACGGCTTTGTTCGTGGTGTTCCTGATCGAGTTCCTGCTATTCGCGCCGGCTGCGAGCTCGACCTTCTTTATCCTGATGATCATGGCGCTGGTGGACGTGGTCGCTGGCTTCACGATCTCGATTACCGGCGCCGGCCGCGACGTGACGATGGGCAGCTAGGCCTGAAGGCTCAGCCGGTAGCCCGCCGGCAGGCGCAGTACCCTGAGCCTGCCGCCGGCATCATAAGTGCGCAGCACTTCGCGCGGGCTCGAATGGCGACCGACACCCTCGAGCGCCAGTTGATGATGCTCGGCGATGAGCTGGCTCAGGAACTCGGTCCTCGGCGCGCCGCGGTCGTCGCGACTGAATGACGGGCGTCGCATGCCGAAATCGATGGGCATGGGCAGGTTTCGTGAAACTGTGTCGACCTGGCGCATGGCCGGCCATCCCTGTCTCGTTGTGGCGCCCTTGTCCCGGAATGGGACGCTTCGCGCTTCTTTTTGCTGCCGGACCCCGGAACCGGCGCCTGTAGAGTGCAACCTTTTGTTAACGCCTTCGAGGCGTTTTCGAGTCGAGGGTTAATGTGCGGCGCGGGAAAAGGTGACGCGGCTAGAGGGCGAGCCGCATGATTTGGCGGCGCGATCCGGCGGTTCCGATCTTCGCAAAGCCCAGCCGCTCGAAGGCCGGAACGAAGCCCATGAAACGGTAGCTCGGCGAGCCCGGATCCACGGGGTAGGCCTCGAGAATGGTGGCGCCGCGCCTCTTCGCGTAGGCGCGCGCCGCCTCGATCAACTGCATCCCATAGCCCTGGCCGCGCAGCCTGCGGTGAATGTACATGCAGGCGAGCGACCAGATTTTCTCACCCGGCCCGGCGGGCGGTGCGCCGAAATCGCGATAGGTCTCGCGCGGCGCAATCGAGACCCAGGCGACGGGTGTACCTTGGAGATAGCCGACGAGGCCGATGGTGGTGCGGTTTTCAACGCGCTGTCGAATCAACGGCCGGCGGTGGCTGCCACGCGGCGCGGCTTTGACTTCGGCAGGCGTTGCACGCCAGGCCATGCACCAGCAATATTTCGGTGCGCCGGGGGAGTTGAACAGCGCCTCGAAATCGCGCCAGGTGCTGCCGGTTACGGGCTTGAAGGTCAGCTTGCCGGTCAGGTGAACTTGTCCTTTGCTGCGCGCAGGGCTGCGAACACAACGGCCGGGTCCACATCGCGATCCAGCCCCATCGCCTTGGCCATTTCCGGCTTGTCGGCGCGCAGGAACGGGTTCGTCGCCTTCTCCATCCCCATGCTCACGGGCACGGTGAACTTGCCGTCGGCCCGCATGCGGTTGACTTCGGCCGCCCGGATATTGAGCGCCGTATTCTTCGGATCGACGCTGAGCGCGAAGCGGGCGTTGTCGGCGGTGTATTCGTGGCCGCAGAACATCAATGTCTGGTCGGGCAGGGCGCGCAGGGCCTTGAGCCCCTCCCACATGGGCCCAGGCTTGCCTTCGAACATGCGGCCGCATCCCAGCGAGAACAGCGCATCGCCGGTGAACACGTGGCCGTCGGCGGAGTTGTAGAGCGCGATGTGCCCGTTGGTATGGCCCGGTGTGGGGATGACGATGAACGCCGTAGCGCCGAGCGTCACGGTGTCGTTGTTGCCCACCGTCTCATCGAGGCCGAGGATCTTCTCCGCCTCCACCCGCGGCCCGGCGACAGTGATGTCGAAATCGGATTTGAGAACGGGCAAGCCTTCGACGTGATCGCGGTGATGGTGGGTGATGAAGATATCGGTGAGCGTCCAGCCGCGATTATTGAGCGCCGCCTTGACCGCGCCGGCATCGGGGGCGTCGATGGCGGCGGTGCGGCGCGTTTCGACATCGTGCACGAGGTAGCCGTAATTGTCGGTCCGGCACATGAAAATGTCGATAAGGACGGGCACTTGCCTTTGCTCCGCTGGGTGTGTTGCGTTGCGCTGTTCTAATCCCAATATGGCCTCAAGGCCATGACCGAGACGCGATGAACCCCGACGTCAACCGCCTGATCGAGTTCTACAAATCTCCGCTGGGCAAAATCGCCCGGGCGCTGGTGCGCGAGGAGGTGGTGCGGCTGGCGGGCAATGTCGACAAGCGGCGCGTTCTGGGCCTCGGCTTCGTCTCCCCCTATCTGCGCTTTTCGCTCGAGAAGGCCGAGCGCGTGCTGGTGTTCATGCCGGCGCGGCAGGGCGCTTCGGCCTGGCCGCGCGAGGGACCGTCGCACACGGTGCTGTGCGATCCGCTCGAAATGCCGCTCACCGATGCCGCGATCGACCTTATCATCGCGATCCATACCTTCGAGCATGTCGCCGACGCCGAGGAACTGATGCGCGAGCTGTGGCGGATTGCAGCACCGAACGCGCGGTTGGTCGTCGTCGTGCCGCGACGGCGGGGCATGTGGGCGGCGGCCGACAACCAGCCTTTCGGCGATGGCAATCCGTTCTCGCGGCCGCAACTCGAGCGGCTCTTGCGCGATCATTCTTTCGTGCCCGAGCAGTGGCGCGTGGCGCTGCATCTGCCACCGGTCAACCACCGCTTCTTCATCAAGCTCGCGCGCTTTTGGGAGCGCTTCGGGCGTCTGTTCGGCCCGCTGTTCTCAGGCGTGTTCGTGGTGTCGGCGAAAAAGGAGCTGTTCCCGGCCGTGCCGCGCCGCAAGAAGCTCGAGCGTTATGTGCGCGTGCCCTCGCTGGCGCCGCAGGCGGCGACGATGGAGCGGCCGCACCGATAGGCCTTTGCCATCGGCAGGGCGTTTCTCTATGGTCCCGGCGTTTTTTCGACCCGCCCCAGGCCAGTGCCCTTATGCCCGTCCGTCCCGTTCCGCAGCCCGGTATTCTCAGGATCGAGCCTTATGTGCCCGGGAAGTCGCAGGCGGCGCCGGGGGTTGTTCCGGTCAAGCTCAGTGCCAATGAATCGCCGCTGGGCGCCTCTCCCGCAGCGCTTGCGGCACTCCAGGACGCCGACCGCAGCCCGGAGATTTACCCGGAGGGCACGTCGCGTGTGCTGCGCGAGGCGCTGGGCGACGTGCACGGGCTCGATCCCGAGCGGATCGTATGCGGCAACGGCTCGGACGACCTGCTCCATCTGCTTGCGCAGTGCTATCTGGGAGAGCGCGACAATGCGGTGATGAGCCGGCACGGCTTCAACGTTTATCCGATCGTCACCATGGGCGCCTCGGCCGAGATCATCATGGCGCCCGAAAAGGACTACCGGGCCGATGTCGACGCGCTGCTGAGGGCGGTGACGCCGGAAACGCGCATGCTGTTTCTCGCCAATCCCAACAATCCCACAGGCACTTATCTCGGCGGCGAAGAGCTCGAGCGGCTGCATCGGGGGCTCCGGCCCGACATCCTGTTCGTGCTCGATAGCGCCTATGCGGAATATGTGACGGCCGAGGACTATGAGGTCGGCATCAATCTGGTCAATGACGCCGAGAACGTCGTCATGGCGCGCACCTTCTCCAAGATGGGGCTTGCCGCCTCGCGCATCGGCTGGATGTATGCGCCCGCCCACCTGGTCGACGTCGTCAATCGCATCCGCGGTCCGTTCAACGTCAACCGCGCGGCGCAATTCGCCGGCGCTGCGGCGGCGCGCGACGTCGAATTCACGGCGCGCCTCAGGCAGTACAATGCACACTGGCGCGCCTGGCTCACCAGCGCGCTCAACGGCAATGCCATCAGGGTCATCGACAGCCAGGCCAATTTCGTGCTGGCCCTGTTCGACAGTGCCGAGACGAGCAAGGCAGCGTTCCAAGCGCTGTTCGACGCAGGCTTGATCGTGCGCGAGATCGGCGTCTATGGCATCGACAACGGCCTGCGCATTTCGATCGGTCCCGAGCCGGCAATGCGGCGGTTGGTCGAGATCTTGAAGGCGTTCGGCGCGCCGGGGGCAAAGGACTAGACTCATGTTCAACAAACTGGCGCTCATCGGCATCGGACTGATCGGCTCGTCGATCGCGCGAGCCACCCGGCTCAAGGGGCTCGCCAGGACGATTGCAATCTCGACGCGCAAGCAGGAGACGCTGGACGAAGCGCGCTCGCTTGGACTGGGCGACGAATACTCGCTCGATCCCGCTGCCGCCGTGAAGGGCGCCGACTTGGTGATCCTCTGCGTTCCGGTGCAGGCCTATGGCCCGGTGATGGAGCGGATCGGGTCCTATCTCGCGCCGGGCGCGATCCTCTCCGACGTCGGCTCTGTCAAAGCCTATGTCATCAAGCAGATGGCGCCGCATACGCCCGAGGGCGTGCATCTGATCCCGGGCCATCCGATCGCGGGCACCGAGCATTCAGGCCCGTCGGCGGGCTTTCCGGAGCTCTTCATCAATCGCTGGTGCGTGCTGACCCCCAACGCCGACGCCGATACTGCGGCGATCAGCAAGCTTTCGGCGTTCTGGACGGCGCTCGGCTCCAATGTGGAGACGATGGAGGCCAACCATCACGACATGGTGCTCGCCATCACCAGCCACATTCCGCACCTGGTCGCCTACAATATCGTGGGCACGGTGTCCGATCTCGAGCAGGATACGCAGAGCGAGGTCATCAAGTTCTCGGCCTCGGGGTTCCGCGATTTCACCCGTATCGCCGCCAGCGATCCCGTGATGTGGCGCGACGTGTTCCTCACCAATCGCGATGCCGTGCTCGAAATGCTCGGGCGCTTTCTGGAGGACCTCAGCAAGCTGCAGCGCATGGTGCGCGTCGGCGACGGACCGGGCATGGAGCAACTCTTCACCCGCACCCGCAAGATCCGTCGGTCGATCATCACCGCGGGGCAGGAAACCGCCGCCCCCGATTTCGGCCGTCCGCATGCCGACGTCGCGACGCTCTCCGGCCCCTCGGGCACCGTCGTCCTCGACGGCACGCCAGCGCCGCTCCTCGACATCAATGTCGAGCCCGACCACCCTGTGCGCGAGCATGGCGGCGGCGACGACGCCTGACGTTCAGCGGCCATTCAGTCTGGACGCCGTAACCCCTCCGCCCCAAACGCGGGGGGCGTTTCGCGAGGGTTCACCATGCCCACAGGTTATGAAAAAATGCTCGCCGGCGAGCCTTATGAAAGTCCCGACTGGGACATCATCGGGCGGCAGGCCGCCGCGCAGGAAAAGCTCGAGCAATTCAACGCGCTGCCGATGGGCGACCATGCCCGTCGCAAGCCGATGCTCCAGGAGATGCTGGGCAGATTGGGCGAGGGCACGATTGTGCTCGGCCGGCTCACCTTCGAGTTCGGTAAGCATATCGAGCTCGGCCGCAACGGCCTTATCAACATGGACTGCATGTTCCTCGACGGAGCGAGGATCACCACCGGCGACGACACGATCGTGGCGCCCCGCGTCATGTTCATCACGGCCACCCATGATTCGGTGTTCGAGCGACGTGTCTGGCGCAATCCCGAAACGGGCGCGTCGCAGGGCGGCTACACGACCAACCGTCCCATTACCGTGGGAAGTCGCGTCTGGATCGGTGCAGCGGCCATCATCCTTCCCGGCATCACGATCGGGGACGATTCAGTGATCGGCGCGGGCAGCGTCGTGACCAAGTCCATTCCGGCGGGTGTCGTGGCCGTTGGCAATCCGTGCCGCGTCATCCGCGATAACGTCTAGCCGCGCTCGGCAAGGAACGCCTCGACTTCGGCGCGACCTGGTGCTCCCAGCCGCCCGCCGAAGCGCGTGCATTTGATCGCGGCGGCAGCAGCGGCGAACCGGATCGTTCCGGCAATCTTCCAGCCCTCGGCCAGCCCGAAGGCGAAAGCGCCGTGGAACACATCGCCCGCCGCGAGGGTGTCGACGGCATCGACGGCAAAGGCGGGCTGATGCCGGCCGCGCCAGAACACGCCACGCTCGCCGGCCGTCACCGCCACGAAGCCCGCGTGCCGGCGGCCGAGGTCGTCGGCGGCCCTGGCCGGGTCCGGCTCGCCGGTGAGGGCAAAGGCGCCGGGTTCGGATGCGATGAGGTGCGTTGCGATCGGAACCAGCCGGTCGAGCACATCCTCGGGCGCCGCTTCGACATCGAGGATGCCCGGCACACCGAGGTCGCGCGCTGCATGCAGGGCGATCTCGGCCGCATCGGGCCAGCGGACGTCGACGCTGATCGCCGCCACATCGGTCATGAGCGGCGTGGTGTCGGGGCGCGTGCGGATCGCCGGATCGTAATGCGGCACGATGATGCGCTCGCCGGCCTTGTCGATGAAGATGGACGAAAAGCCGGAGGTCGCTCCGGGCAGGCGGCGAAGGGCGCCGAGGTCGATGCCGGCCGCCGTGAGGTCGCGGACAATCCGCTCGCCCGTTGCATCGTCCCCGATCGAGGCCCAGAGCCGTGCCTTGCCGCCGAGGCGTACGATGGTCGCGGCCTGCGCCGTCGCCATGCCCTGCGCCACCTGCACGGTCTCGAGCGGCAGATACTTGCCCGGTGTGGTGGGGAGATGCTCGAAGCGAAAGATGGTGTCGAGGGCCAGCGCGCCGACCGTGAGCACCGCGCCGCTCATATCGATTTCAACGCGGCGATGACGTTGTGGCCGTCCTGGCTGTCCCATTCGGCGGGGCCCTGCAGTACTGCGAGCTCGCAGCCCTTCTTGTCGATCAGTAGCGTCGAGGGCAGGCCCATCGCCACGGCGGAGGTCTGGAGCTCCTTGAAGGCCTCGAAGGTCGAGTCGGCATAGAGGGGGAGATTGGCCAACTGGCCCTTGGCCAGGAAGGCCCTCGCCTTGTCGATCCCGCCCTCGCCGAGATCCAGATTGATCGGAAGCACCATGAAATTGTCGTCATTTTCGGCGGTAGCGAGCCTGTCGAGCGCCGGCATCTCGGCGCGGCAGGGAATGCACCAGCTCGCCCAGAAATTGACCAGCAGCGCCTTGCCCTCGAAATCCTTCAGCGTCCTCGGGATACCTGCCTCATCGGTGAATGCCATTTCGGAATAGCCGCGGCCGGTGCCGGTGCCGTTGAGGGCTGCGAGCTGGCCGATGGCAACCGCATCGATCTTCTCGGCGGCGGCCGGTTGCGGGGCACATTGAGCGGCCTGGCCGGTATTGCTCCACCAAAACGCTATCGCTATAGCTACGCCCGCGCTCACCAGGGCGGCGAACGCGATGCGGCGGGGTGTCAGGCTCGGGCGCTTTGCAACGGGTTCAGACACTCGGAACTCCAAAGGATTTCGGCGATGAGCAATCGCATGTGGGGCGGCCGCTTCTCGTCCGGCCCCGACGCCATCATGGAAGAGATCAACGCCTCGATCGGCTTCGACCAGAGGCTCTACCGCCAGGATATTGCCGGATCAATCGCCCATGCCACAATGCTCGCCGAGGCGGGCATTCTGACGCATGAGGATTGCGACGCCATCGTCAACGGCCTGAATGCCGTGCTCGCCGAGATCGACTCTCAGACGTTCAACTTTTCGCGCGCGCTCGAAGACATTCATATGAATGTGGAATCGCGTTTGCGCGAGCTGATCGGCGATGCGGCGGGGCGGCTGCATACGGCCCGTTCGCGCAACGATCAGGTGGCGACCGATTTCCGCCTCTATGTGCGCGACGCAATCGATATGCTGCTGGCGCAGGTCACGGCGCTGCAGCTGGCGCTCGTTGAGCGCGCCGATGCCGAAGCCGAAACCATCATGCCGGGCTTCACGCATCTGCAATCGGCGCAGCCGGTGACGTTGGGCCACCACCTCCTCGCTTATGTCGAAATGCTGGGGCGGGACGCGGGTCGCCTCGAGGATGCGCGCAAGCGGCTTAATGAGAGCCCACTGGGTTCGGCCGCGCTGGCCGGCACGCCCTATCCGATCGATCGCGAGATGACGGCAAAGGCACTCGGGTTCGATCGACCGACGGCCAATTCACTCGATGCCGTATCGGACCGCGACTTCATCCTTGAGACGCTGAGCGCCGGCGCCATCATGGCGATGCATCTGTCGCGCTTCGCCGAAGAGCTGGTGATCTGGTCGTCGGCGCAGTTCAATTTCATTCGCCTATCGGACAAGTTCACCACCGGCTCATCGATCATGCCGCAAAAGCGCAACCCCGACGCGGCCGAGCTAGTACGGGCCAAGGTGGGCCGCATCATCGGTGCGCTGAGCTCGCTGCTCGTGGTGATGAAGGGGCTGCCGCTCGCCTATTCGAAAGACATGCAGGAAGACAAGGAAGTCGCCTTCGACGCCCTCGACGCCCTGTCGCTGTCTCTCGCGGCGATGACCGGCATGGTGGGCGACCTGGTGGTCAATCGCGAGCAGATGCGGCAAGCCGCGGCGATGGGCTTTTCCACCGCGACCGATGTCGCCGACTGGCTGGTGCGCCAGGCCAACATCCCCTTCCGCGATGCACATGAGATCACCGGTCACATCGTCAAGCTGGCCGAGGAGAAGGGAATTCCACTCGACGGATTGACCATCGACGACTTCAAGCTGATCGACCACCGTATCGACAGCCGCATCCACAAGGTGCTGTCGGTGGAATCGTCGGTCCGTGCGCGCCGCTCCTATGGCGGAACGGCGCCTGAAAATGTGCTGGCGCAGGCGGCGCGCTGGAAGTCGCTGCTTACCGGCACGGAAGTCACACCTCGGGCGCCCAAGCTCAAGCTCGGAGGCGGCCATGGCGATGGAAGCATGGAGTAGGCATGCCGCGGGCGCCTCGGCAGATGCGGCTGACGGAGCGTCACGTGGCGCTCATGCGCCGCGACGTGCCCGATCCAGGGCCTATGCCGGGGTACCTCCCCTCGACCGAGGAGGATTTTCAGCAATTCGTCGCCGCCATCATGCGTGAACAGAGACCCGGGGACGAGTTCTGGGTCTTTGCCTACGGCTCGCTGATCTGGAAGCCGGCCTGCGAGTTCGTCGAGATGCGCACGGGGATACTGCGCGGCTGGCACCGCGCCTTCTGCCTCGGCTGGAACACTCGGTTCCGTGGCTCGGACGAGGCGCCGGGTCTGATGCTGGCGCTCGATCGCGGCGGCTCGTGCCGCGGCGTCCTTTACCGGTTGCCACCCGATGCGGTGGCCGCCAATGTGCGCAAGCTCGTCGAGCGCGAAATGGGCTGGAAGCCCTCCGCCTTCCCGCCACGCTGGGTGAGCGTCGAAGCGGAGACGGGCAAGCTAAGGGCCCTGACCTTCTGCGTCGACCGGCGCTCGAAGCGCTATATCACCGGGCTCTGCGAGGAGGAGATCGCCGACGTGCTCGCGCGGGCCACCGGGCACCGCGGTTCGATGGCCGAGTATCTTCATGCCACGGTGGCGCATCTCGAACAGCTCGGTATCCGCGATCATCATCTGTGGCGATTGCAGGCGCTCGTCGCCGACCGCATCGACGCCGCTCATCCCACGGAGCATTAGGTGCATCATTTTCAGTATCGCGACGGGGCGCTGTTTGCGGAGGACGTCGAGGTCACGGCGATGGCGAAGACGGTCGGAACGCCGTTTTATGTGTATTCGGCCGCGACACTGCGGCGGCATGTCCGCGTCATGCGCGAGGCGTTCGATGGCATCCCGACGCTCATCGCCTATGCCATGAAGGCGAACTCCAATCAGGCGGTGCTGAGGGTCATTGGGGGCGAGGGTGCCGGGGCGGACGTCGTCTCCGGCGGCGAGCTCGAGCGCGCAGTGGCTGCCGGGATACCGGCGGACAAGATCGTGTTCTCAGGTGTCGGCAAGACCGTCCGCGAGATGCAGCGCGGGATCGAGCTCGGCATCAAGTGCTTCAACCTCGAGAGCGAGCCGGAACTCGAGCGGCTGAGTGAGATTGCCACCGCGATGGGCAAAGTCGCGCCAGTGTCGGTGCGCATCAACCCCGATGTCAGCGCGGGAGGGCACGCCAAGATCTCAACCGGCAAGAAAGAGAACAAATTCGGCATTCCCTTCGGCCGGGCCCGTGAGGTCTATGCGCGGATCGCGGCGCTGCCGGGCGTCACCGCCGTCGGTGTCGACATGCATATCGGCAGTCAGATCACCGAGATGGCGCCGTTCGACAATGCCTATGCGCTCCTGGCCGAGCTCGTCGGCGTGCTACGGGAGGAGGGCCATGACATCCAGCACGTCGACGCCGGCGGTGGGCTCGGCATCCCATATCATGTCGACGCCGACGCGCCGCCGCTGCCGGTCGAATATGCGGCCATCGTGCGCAAGCATCTGGGCGGGCTCGGAGTCGAACTGGTGCTCGAGCCGGGGCGGCTGATCGTCGGCAATGCCGGTATCCTCGTGACGACGGTCGAGTATGTGAAAGAGGGCGACAAGAACTTCGTCATCGTCGATGCGGCCATGAACGATCTCATCCGCCCGACGCTCTACGAAGCGCATCACGATATCCAGCCCGTCGTCCACTCCAATTTGCCCCCGCTTACGGCCGACGTCGTCGGCCCGGTCTGCGAGACTGGCGACTATATCGCGCTCGGGCGTCGTTTGCCCGGTGTGAAGCAGGGGGACCTCCTTGCGGTAATGTCGGCCGGGGCCTATGGCGCCGTCATGGCTTCGACCTACAATTCGCGCCCGCTGATCCCCGAGGTGCTGGTCGATGGCCGCAGATGGCATGTCATCCGCCCGCGCAAATCCATTGACGAGCTGATCGCGCTCGATAGCGTCCCCGACTGGCTGTAGGCTTCCTGCTGACATCTCCCGTCAGCAGGAGGTGGAGAATGGTCGCATGACCAGAGAGGTTCTCAGCAATCGCCAGCTCAACCGGGCCACCCTCGCGCGGCAGATGCTGCTCGAGCGCGCTGCCATCGGCATAGGCGACGCGGTGCGCTTGCTCGGCGGGCTCCAGGCGCAGCAGTCGAACGACCCCTATATTGGCCTGTGGACGCGCCTCCAGGGCTTCACGCATGAGGCACTGACGACACTGATCGTCGACCGGACGCTGGCGCGCGCGACGACGATGCGCGGCACGCTCCATCTCCACACCGCTGACGATCTTGTCGGCTTCAGGGCGCTGGTGCAGGGTTTCCTCGAAGGCGTGTGGCGGTCCAATTTCCTGCGTCGCTTCGGCAACGAGGACCAGTCGGAGGTTCATCGCGCCGGAATACGGATCCTCGGATAAGGGTCCGATCACCGCTGGTGATCTCGGCAAGCAGCTGAGGGAAAAATTTCCAAGCGCCGAGCCACTGGCGCTGTCGGTGCTGCTGCAGATGCGCGAAACGCTGATTCAGGTGCCGCCGACGCGGCTGTGGAAGAACGGCTCGGCACCGCTGCTGATGCGGATCGAAGCCTGGCTGCCCGACGCGAAACCGACCCTCACCCGCACCGACCTCGTCCGTCGCTATCTTGAGGCCTATGGCCCCGCGAGCATCAACGACATGCAGGCCTGGTGCAGGCTGACCAAGCTAAGCGCCGAGTTCAAGGCACTGGAGAAGGAGCTGGCGACCTTCGTCGACGACGAGGGCCGCGTGCTCTACGACATGCCCGGCGCGCTCCGTCCGCCGGCAGAAACACCGGCTCCCGTCCGCTTCCTGCCACTCTACGACAACGTCTATCTCGGCTACGACAATCGCCGCCGCCTCCTCGCCGGAACCGATCGCGAGCGGCTCAATCTGTTTGCCGATTTCAAGCCGGCGGTTCTGATCGACGGCGTCATCGCCGCAGGCTGGGTCGTGTCGCGCAAGAAGGATGCAGCGCGGCTCGAGATCGAGCCCTATCGAAAGCTCAACAGAAAGCAGACGCGCGAGGTAGAAGCGGAGGGCGACGCCTTCCTGCGGTTCCTGGAAGAGGACGCGACGACTGGCATCGTCGAGATACAGCGCTTCGCCGTCTAACCGGCGAGCTTGCTCAGCGTCGGCAATTCCACCGGCTTGCCGCGCAGCGCGTCGTCGACCTTTTCGAGCAGCGCCTGCAGCGAGAAGGGCTTGGGTACCACGTCGTAGATCAGGGCTTCGAGACCGTGGGCCCGTTCGCGCTGGTCGGCGAATCCGGTCATCAGCATGATCGTGAGCGACGGGAATTGCGCCGCGACGCTCAGCGCCAATGCGATCCCGTCCATCACAGGCATCTTGATGTCGGACAGAAGCAGGTCGAAGGCGCCGTTCTGCTCGGCGCAGACCTCGGCGGCGATGCCACCATCTTCGGCCTCGGTGACCTCGTGGCCCATATGCACCAGCGCGCGGACCACAAAGGCCCGTACATTGTCATCGTCTTCTGCAACAAGGATGCGTGCCATTACACTGTTCCTGACGGCGCGGCGGCCATACCGGGACCGGTGCGCGGTGTGGTGAAGCTGAGTCTGACGGTCGTCGCGCCCTGCGGTGGGGCGCTGACCTCGGTTGAGAAGTCCATGACTTCGCCCGGCGCCATGTCGGTTGCCTTGAGTGTCACGGTCCATTCATAAAGGGTCGTGCCGGCAGCATCGATGAGGCTCACCAGCACCGGCGGGACCGGCACAGTCTGGCTCGCGATGGAGCGGATGCGCGAAGTGATGAGCATTACCGGTTTGCCGGCGCGGAAGCTGGTCAGCGTCTTGCTGTCTTCGAAGGTGAGGCCGACGACGTTCACAGGCATGCCGATTGCGGCATAAAGCCCGGCGAGGGCAGGGAACCAGCGCACCAGATCCGTGCGCAACGAGAAGCCAAGCAGCAACAGCGAGACCAGCAGCACGAAGGCGCCGAGGCGTGCCGTCCGGCGGACCCGGGCCATTGGCAGGCGGCGGGAGATTTTCGCCTGGCGCTGGTCGAAGGCGCGCCTGGACTTGTTGAGCAGCGCCGGGTCGAGGGTGTTGATGTCGGCGTTTTTTGGCTTGGGCGCGAGCGCCGAGCGGATCTCGGCCAGCGTGCGTTCGGGCTCCCCTTCGGGCAGTTTGCGCATCGGCGGCGGGGTGGCCGCTCGCGCCTCGGCTTCGAACGCCGCGTCGAGCGCGGTTTCCTCGGCGGGCGAAAACATCACGTCGTCTTCGATCGCGGGGGGCGGGGCATCGGCCACCGCGTGCCAGGATTTGGAGCATTGCGCGCATTGCACTTCCCGGCCGGCAGCGCCGATGGTGCCATAGGGCACCTGGTAGCGCGTGCCGCAATTGGGGCAGGCGATAACGACCGTCTGGAGGTCCGCTGAGCTCATGGCTGACCCTAGGCGCGGCCGGGTTAAGTTTCCTCAAACTTGCCCATGTTACGGGGTAGGGGCAGGCATCAGGGGTTCGGCTGCTATGATCGCGCCGGCTGATTCGGAGACACAAGCCGAGTGATCGAGTTCAC
>CAZASR010000019.1:0-27184 GCA_964487765.1 uncultured Devosia sp.
GCAGGAAGATGATGACGCCGAGAATCCACAGGATCTCGCGCGGCGCCTTGTACGAACCGAAGAACAGTCCGCGGAAGATATGGATATAGAGCGCCGCGAAGAACATCGAGGCGCCCACCGCATGCAGGGCCTGGATGATGCGGCCCGAGTTCACGTCGCGGCGTATCAGCTCCACCGATTCGAACGCCAGGTCGACCTGCGGCGTGTAGTGCATCGCCAAGACGATGCCGGTCACGATCTGCGAGGCGAGCATGAACACCAGGATCGCGCCGCCGGTCCACCAGTAATTGAGGTTCTTGGGCGTGGGATAATCCATCAGGTGCTCTTTGGAGAACCTGATGATCGGCAGCCTGTCGTCGATCCACTTCTCGAGCGGATTGGTGGGGTTGTAGGTGCTGTTATGCGAAGACATCGGCGTTTCCCCCATCAACCGATCTGAATCACGGTGTCGCTCAGGAACTGGTAGGGCGGCACCACCAGGTTCGTCGGTGCGGGGCCTTTGCGGATACGGCCGGAGGTGTCGTATTCCGAGCCGTGGCACGGGCAGAACCAGCCGCCGAACTCGCCGGCCTCGCCCACCGGCACGCAGCCCAGATGCGTGCACAGCGCCACCATCACGAGATACTGCTCATGGCCTTCCTTGACGCGATTCTCGTCGGGCTCGGGGTCCTTGAGCTCCGACAGCGGCACGGCGCGGGCTTCCTCGATCTCCTGGGCGGTGCGGTGGCGCACGAATACGGGCTGGCCGCGCCACTTGATGGTGACCGAAGAGCCTTCCTCGACGCCCGAAAGGTCGAATTCGGTGGACGCCAGCGCGAGGACCGAAGCATCGGGGTTCGCCTGGTTGATCACCGGCCATGCCACGGCGCCGACGCCCACCACGCCCACGGCCGCCGTCGCGACATAGAGGAAGTCGCGCCGGCCCGGATTGGGCTGGTCGTCGTGCGCCAAATTCGATTCTGTCGCCAAGGTACTATCCCTGCCTGATGTCTGGTTTTGCGCCGCCTTGCGGGCCCCCGCGCCGCGCGCAACAAATGCCCTCACTCACCTCGACGGGCGCGTGATTGTGGCGTCTTTTGGCACTCTCACCATAACTTGTCCAGACTGGCGGGACGGCCGAAAACCCGGCTGCGACACTATACCCACCGGAGCTTTCCGGCCGGCGTGGCATGGAGCTTGCGATGACCGTCGACCTCGCCCTCTACCAGCCCGACATCGCGCACAATACCGGCACCTTGCTGCGACTGGGCGCCTGCCTGGGCGTGCCGGTGCACATCATCCATCCCACTGGATTCGTCTTCTCGCGGGCCGCCCTCAGGCGCTCGGGCCTCGACTATCTCGACCACGCCGAGATCATCGAGCATGACAGCTACGAGCAGTTCGAGCGCTGGCGGCGCGCCGCGGGCCGCCGTTTGGTGCTTTCCACCACCAGGGCACCCCAAAGTGCTCATACCTTCACATACTTTGCGGGGGATATCATCATGCTCGGGCGCGAAAGCGCGGGCGTGCCCGACGCCGTCGCGGCCGCCGCAGACGCCCGCATCCGCATCCCCATGCGCCCGCCTTTGCGCTCCATCAATGTCGCCCTTGCCGGCGCCATGCTAGTGGGCGAAGCCATGCGCCAGACCAACGCCTTTGCGAGCCTGACATGACCCTTCCCGCCGACATGGATGCCAGGAAAGCCCGCGCAACCGCCTTTTTCCGGCAGTTTCGCGACGATCTTACCGCCGAATTGAACCGCATCGAGACCGAGGGCGGCGTCCAGACTCACCTCCCCGCGGCGGCCTTCGCGATCACGCCCTGGACCCGCCCGGACGGTGGCGGCGGTGAAATGGGCATGCTCCACGGCCGCGTCTTCGAGAAGGCCGGCGTCCACATTTCCGTCGTCCACGGCACCTTCAGCGAGCAATTCGCCCGCCAGATGCCCCACACCGAAGCCGGCGCCGAATTTTGGAGCGCCGGCGTCTCCGTCATCGTGCATCCGTGGAATCCCAACGTGCCCGCCGCGCACATGAATGTGCGCATGATCGTCACGGGCAAATGGTGGTTCGGTGGCGGTGGCGATCTCACGCCCGTGCTCGACCGCCGGCGGACGCAAACCGACCCCGACAGCATCGACTTCCACGCCGCCTACCGCGCCGCCTGCGAAGCACATGGAGTCCACTACCCGCGCTACAAGCAATGGTGCGACGAGTACTTCTTCCTCAAGCACCGGAATGAACCCCGCGGCATTGGCGGCATCTTCTACGACAATCACAATTCCGGAGATTGGGAGGCCGACTTCGCCTTCACGCAGGACGTTGCGAAAGCCTTCCTCGAGATCTACCCCGCCATCGTCCGCCGCAATTTCACGACGCCTTGGACGGAAGCCGATCGCCATGAGCAACTCGTCCGCCGCGGCCGCTACGTCGAGTTCAACCTGCTCTACGACCGCGGCACCACCTTCGGCCTCAAGACCGGCGGCAACGTCGAAGCCATCTTGAGTTCAATGCCCCCCGAAGTCCGCTGGCCCTGAGCCTCGGCGGGTGGAACCTTCGCCGCCGCTAACCGTTTCCTTCTGTTGAGCAAAAGGAGGTGGCAATGAAGCAGTATGAGTGTCTGGTTCCCGGCTGTCCCTGGCATACCCAGGCGGAAGAGACGGCCGAAATCGTTCGCCGTGCGGCCGAGCATCTGCGCACCGTGCATGCCGAGTCGGTCGTCCGCCCCGAAATGATCGAGCGCATCAAGCAGCGCATTCACGAGCCCCAGGCCGCGCAATAATCAGCGCTGGACGCTCGAAAGCAGCGCGTCCCGGTCGAGTTTGAAGCCGGACCTGATCCATTTCTGTTCGAGCCGGTCGAGTTCCGCTCCGATCCGCGGGCCCGGCCGCATGCCCTTTTGCAGCAGATCCCGGCCCGAGATCGGAAATTGCGGCACCTCGACCGTGCGCAGATGCTCGACAATTGCGGACTTGCCCGCCTCGGTCCACCCGGCGAATGTGGCCGCCACCTCCACGCCATCCGATAGATGGGCGGGGAACCGATAGGCGGCTTCGTTGATGTGGAAGTCGGTGATCAGCTTGGCCGCCATCAGGATCGACTCCGCCGTCGTCACTTCATCGTTGGTCAGTCGCCAGCGCCGCTTGAGCGCGCGTGTCCCCAGCGATTGCGCCAGGAGCGCCAGCCGGCCCATCGCATTCGGCCTGTGGGCGCGCCGTTCATAGGTTCCAAGCCGCTCGAGCAGGTCGGACGGCAGGGTGAGAACGCCTGTCTGCGTCATGGTTTCGAGCGTGCGGGCGATGCGCGGCAGCGCCAGCATCCGACGCATCTCCCCGCCGACGCGTTCGGCCGAAATGTTGTGCAGATCGCTCGCCGCTTTGTGCACCGCCACCAGCCCGTCCTCGTCGAACTGCTCATGCCCGTGGCTCGCGGTGAAGCGGAAGAAGCGGTAGACGCGCAGCTTGTCCTCGGCGATCCGCCGGCTGGCGTCGCCAATGAACCGCACGATGCCGTTCATACAGTCCTCGACCCCGTTGAGCGGGTCGAACAAATCGCCCTCCATGTCGCAATAGAGCGCGTTCATGGTGAAGTCCCGCCGCTCCGCATCGCGCGTCCAGCCCCACCCGAAACGGACGACCGCATGCCGCCCGTCCGTCTCGAGGTCCTCGCGCAGGGTCGTGACTTCGACCATCCGGCCGTCAATCTTGAGCGTCACCGTGCCATGCTCGATGCCGGTGGGATAAGCCGCGACGCCAGCAGACTCGGCCCGCCGGATCACCTCCCGCGGCAGCAGTTCCGTCGCAAAATCGATCTCGGTCGCCTCGCGTTCGTGGTCGACCAGCGTATCGCGAACGGCGCCCCCGACGGCGCGCGTCTTGCCCTTCTCACCGTCGAGCAAGGCAAAGACCTTCTGCGTCGCCGGATCGCGCAACCACGGCGCCTCCTTGAGGCGCTGCAATGCAGCCTTGGCAATCACCAGGGCACCTCATCCCTCAGCGCCAGTTCGTAGAACCGGCGCGTCAGATTGGCCGTAATCCCCCAGATGACAAGCCCCTCATGCGCGATGCGCCACGTCGAGCCCTTCCTTTCCCCATGCGCGAAATGCAGCGTGCCGAAGCTTTCCGAGCGCATCAGCAGCGGCAGCGGCACCTCGAATACCGTCTTGACCTCGCCCGGATTACCCACGAACGGGCGGTGCGGCCTCACCTCCGCGACGACGGGTGTGATCATGTAATTGGAGCCCGTGAAATAGGCCGGCATGTAGCCGAGGATGTCGGCGTCGTGTCGGTCGAGTGCGACCTCCTCCCACGCTTCGCGCAGCGCCGCATCGCCGGGCCCCGCATCGGCCGGATCGATCTTGCCGCCCGGAAACGCGATCTGCCCCGAATGCGAACGCAACTCGGGGGACCGTTCCGTATAGAGAATGGAGATCTCTTCTCCCCGCCGCACCAGCGCAATCAGCACGGCGGCGTCGCGTGGCGGCCCCGTGAAGCCGCCCTCGGGCACCCAGTCGGGCAACAGCGCCGATGTCTCTTCGGCCGCCTGCGGCGAGGGCAGCAGCCGACCCCTGATTCTGGCGATCAGTTCATCGGCTGCCGACAAGGAGAACCTGCCTACTGGTGTTTATGCGCTCCAAACGCCGCGATCTTGCCCTTGAGGCGCGCCGCGAGCGTCTTGTCATCAGAATAAAGGAGCACGCGCGTCGGGTCGACCGGGCCGGGCCATTCCACCGCACCCAGCGTCGTCGGCTGCCAGCCGAGGGGGCAATAGTAGTCGCGGTCGCCGATCAGGATGACGAAGCTGCCCTCGCCGCGATCCAGCGCCAGCTTGGTCACTTCGCGGGCGAGCTGTTTGCCCACGCCGCGCTTGCGGTAGCTGGGATGCGTCGCCAGCGGCCCCAGCATGTGGCCATCGATGCCGCCGACGCTGATCGGCGTCATCCACACGACGCCTGCGGGCACGCCGTTGATCTCGGCGATCAGCGACAGCGACGGGTCGATGGGAAAGCGTTCGCGCACCCGAAAGGCCGTCCGCGCAAAGCGCCCGGGACCGAAGGCCAGCGCCTGCAGTTCCTCGACGAATTTGTCGTCATCGGGGGTGGCAATGCGAAGCTGCGCAGGCGCAGCTTGCGCGGGGACCGGCGAGGCCGGCTCATAGACGGACGGAGCGATCATCGTGACAGTCCAGGAAGTGAGAATAGGACAAACGCGCCGGCGCGCGGGCCGGCTCCCGACCGAATTAGGGTCGTCGGGTCACGTGAACTGTGTTCTCCATCCTGGACGCCTCCTGACGTCTGAAATCGCGCCTTAGCACCAAGCCTCCGGCACGGAAAGAAAAATCGTGGACTTCACTCCGCATTTCAAGAGCCTAGATTGACGGAGAGTTGCTCGGGAGACCAACGCCTGAGTGAGGCGTTGATACGCCTGAAAGGAGACGATTGTGGGTCAATTGATTGAAGGCCGCTGGTCCAACGAGTGGTACGACACCAGCAAGACTGGCGGAAAGTTCGTGCGCTCCGATGCCCCGTTCCGCAACTGGGTCACGCCCGACGGCTCGCCCGGGCCCACCGGCGAAGGCGGTTTCGCCGCCGAAGCCGGGCGCTATCACCTTTATGTCTCCTATGCCTGTCCCTGGGCTCACCGCACGCTGATTTTCCGCGCCCTGAAGGGCCTCGAAAGCCTCATTCCCGTGTCGGTCGTGTCCCCGAAAATGCCCGACGAGACCGGCTGGACCTTCACCGATGAGGGCTCGACCGGCGACGCCCTCTTCGGCACCGATCACCTCCACCAGGTCTATCAGCGCGCCAAGCCCGATTTCACCGGCCGCGTCACGGTTCCGGTCCTTTGGGACAAGCAGCGCCAGACCATCGTCAACAATGAGAGCGCCGAAATCATCCGCATGTTCAACAGCGCCTTCAACGCGCTCACCGGCAACGAGGACGATTATTATCCGCCCGATCTCCGCCCGCGGATCGATGAGATCAACAAGCGCGTCTACGACACCGTCAATAACGGCGTCTACAAGGCCGGCTTCGCGACCAAACAGGACGTTTACGAGGAAGCCGTCCGCGCCCTCTTCGAGTCACTCGACTGGATCGAAGACACTCTCGCCGACGACGCCTATCTCGCAGGCGATCGTGTCACCGAGGCCGACTGGCGCCTCCTGACCACGCTGATCCGCTTCGACGCCGTCTATTTCGGCCACTTCAAGTGCAACATCCGCCAGATCGCGGATTGCCCAAACATCTCGCACTATATGCGCGGCCTTATTGCCACACCCGGCATCCGCGAGACCATCCATATCGACCACATCAAGATGCACTATTATTGGAGCCACCACCGCATCAACCCGACGCGCATCGTCCCCGTTGGCCCGGAACTCGACTTCCTCGACTAAGCGGCACCTGCCGAAGCCGTGGTCGCTGGGGCGACACTCAGCTTTAGCCCGAGCGCCGCAATGACCTTGAGCACCGTCGCGAACTCGGGATTCCCGCCCGCGGACAACGCCTTGTAGAGACTTGCGCGCGTCAGGGCGGTCGCCTTGGCGATCTCGGTCATGCCCTTGGAGCGAGCCACGTTGCCGAGTGCGATGGCAATAAGCGCAGGATCGCCGTCCTGGACTATGGCTTCCAGATAGGCGGCCACATCCTCAGGCGTCTCGAGGATTTCGGCGGTGTCCCACTTCTTGATTTCAACCATCGATCGCCTCAGCTCGACCATCAATATTGTATCCTATGGGATACATCATTACAATATCACCACTCACTATCCGGCTTCGTCTTCTCGAAAATCTCGCGCACCCGGCGCGCGGTGCCGGGTTCCACGTCGTCCGGAAGCGCGTCGGCGTCGAACCAGCCCAGTTCGGCAATCTCGATATTCGGCTTGAACTCGTGCTGGCCGCGGAACTCGCGCCAGAGATAGACCGCCACGTGGTCGCGCGCACCGCCGGCAATGCGGTTGAGGTAGAGCCCGTGCAGCACCGGCCGCCCGTCGGTCGCGTAGCCTGTCTCTTCCATCACTTCGCGCGCTGCCGCCATCTCGGCGGTTTCGCCCGGCTCGACCCCGCCGCCTGGAAACTGCCAGCCCGGCAAATAGGTGTGCTTGATCAGCAGCACCTTGCGCCCATCAATAAGCACGCCGCGTGCTCCCACGGTCAGCCGCTTGCGCACCCCCACCTGGAACAGATGCAGGCGGGTACGGATGGATTGATAACGCGTCAGCGGCATGCGGTGGGTCATGGCCGGACGCTAGCAGCGACGCCGCCGCCGCAAAATCACCCTCTTCCGACAACGGCCATTTTCTTGCCGCCCGCGCCGTGGCATTACGCGCGACAATGATTACCCTTGCCCATATTTCGGACGTTCATCTGGCGCCTTTGCCGCCGGTCAAATGGACCGAGCTGGCCAACAAGCGCATGACCGGCTTCGTCAACTGGCGCCTGCGCCGGCACAACTCATTGTCGGGGGAGGGCCTCGCCAATCTGGTGCGCCACTTGCGCGACCAGAATCCCGATTTCATTGCCGTCACCGGCGACCTCGTCAATCTCGGGCTCGAGGCCGAGGCGAACACTGCCTACAACTGGCTCCAGACCTTGGGCGCGCCAGCCGAAGTCGGTGTCTCCCCGGGCAATCACGACGCCTATGTCCGCCCATCCCTCCGCTACAACAACGCCCGCTGGGGCGCCTATATGCGCGGCGAAACCCTCGATGCCGCTCAGTTCCCCTACGTCCGGCGCATCGGCGACGTCGCCATTATTGCCTGCTCGAGCGCCGTGCCGAGCGCTCCGTTGCTCGCCATCGGCCGGTTCGAGCAGGACCAGGCCGATCGCCTCTCCCGCATCCTCGCGATGCTCGGCGACGCCGGCTATTTCCGCGTGATCATGATTCATCATCCGCCCAATCTCGAGGCCCGCCATCCGCGCCTCGGCCTCTACGGCGCCAGACGCTTCCGTGATGCGGTGGCCCGCCACGGGGCGGAGCTGGTGCTGCACGGCCATACCCACAAATCGTCGATCTTCGCGATCCCCGGTCTTGCCGGTGACGTTCCGGTCGTCGGCGTCGCCGCCGCAGGCGCGGCCCAATCGGAAGCCGCGAGCGAAGATCCCGCCCGATACAATCTGTTCAGGATCGAGCGGCTCGGCACGGCCTGGAGCTGCACCATGCGCGAATTTGGCTTTCAGCGCCTCAGCTCCGATATTGTGCTGCGGTTGAGTCTGAGAATCTATTGAGCGCACATTTTCACATCCTCAAGCCCAGCTACGACCCCGCCGAGGGCGTCGCGCTGTTCCCCTTTGCGCTGGGCGATCTGCGCTTCACCGAGCTGCTCGAATTCCCGTCCGGCGCCGATGCCGACGCAGCCGCGAGCGGTGCCTTCCTCAGGCTCCTCGATCTGACGGCGATCGTTCTCGGCACCAGCTACTTCAAGCTGCTCGCGCCCACGCGCATCGAAGCCGATTTCGCTCTGACCGACCGCGAACGCGCCTTCACCCTCGACATCTACTCCAACGGCCTCGGCGAGTTTTATGCCCGCAACAATCTCGAACGTTTCGGCAGGATCGAGCTCGTGGCACCCGCGGATCGGCGCCGGGCCCGCCCGGCGCCCATGCTCAGGGACCGTGCCCTGTTGCCCATTGGCGGCGGCAAGGACTCGCTCGTCTCGGTCGAGGTGCTGGAAGCCGCCGGCTTCGACTTCACTCCCTTCGCCGTGAACCCGAAGGGCCCGATCCTGGGTTCGGTGGACAAGCTCGGCAGAACACCGCTCTACATCCGCCGCACCCTCGACCCCGAGATGATCCGCCTGAGCGGCGAGCCCGGCTACCTCAACGGCCACGTCCCCTCGACCGCGATCAACTCAATGATCGCCGCCCTCACCGCCCTGCTCTTCTCCTATTCCCGCATCGTGCTTTCCAATGAGCGCTCGGCGAGCGAAGGCAACATCGTCCACGACGGCCGCGAGGTGAACCACCAGCATTCCAAGTCCCTCGCCTTCGAACGCCTGATCGCCGAGGTGTTGAGCGACGCGACCGGCGGCGCGCTGACCTACTTCTCGCTGCTCCGGCCCTATTCCGAGGCTCGCATTGCCGCCCTGTTCGCGCGCGAAACCCGCTTCGACCGTGTCTTCTCGAGTTGCAATCGCAACTTCAGGCTTGCAGGTACCGACGGCCCGCTCTGGTGCGGTGAGTGCCCGAAATGCCATTTCACTTTTTTGCTGATGGCGTCGCGGATGGACTACGATCGCCTGATGGGCATCTTCGGTCACAACTTCCTCGACGTCCCCGCCAACGAGCGTTCCTTTCGCGAGCTCACCGGCCTCGCCGGCCAGAAGCCCTGGGAGTGCGTGGGTGAGATCGAGGAGGCAGCCGCCTGCCTCTATATCCTCACCGAGCATATCGACTGGGAGGACGCCGCCATTGTCCGCGCCCTGAAGGCAGACCTCAACGCGCAGT
Source organism: uncultured Devosia sp. (assembly GCA_964487765.1). GTDB lineage: Bacteria > Pseudomonadota > Alphaproteobacteria > Rhizobiales > Devosiaceae > Devosia_A. The sequence goes on from CAZASR010000019.1 coordinate 9,423, forward strand.
ATGGCGCCGCGCGCCTCGCCGGGGCGCTCGCCGACCTCTTCACCGACAGTTCCGACCATCACATCCCCCCGGCCATCGCCGAAAGGATCGCGCCCCATGCGCTTTGACCAACCCGTCCTGCTTTACGGCGCCGGCCGCGAGGCGCGTTCGACCCGCGCCTTCCTCAAGGCCCGCGCGCCCGCCCTCAAGGTCTTCGTCACCGTCGACAGCGGTACGGCGGACATCGAGGACGCCGAGGTGATCCCTCCCACCGAACTCAATGCCGCAATCGAGCAGCGCCGTTTCGCGACCATCGCAAAATCGCCCGGCGTCTCGCGCTATCGCCCCATCTTTCTCGTCGCGCGCGAAGCCGGGATCGCCGTCACGTCCAACCTCAATCTGTGGGCCGAGTACTATCGCGAGGGCCGCACGGTCATCGCCATTACCGGCACCAAGGGCAAGTCGACGACCGCCACGCTCGTTCACCTGATGCTCATTCAGTCCGGCCTCGATGCGGGCCTCGCCGGGAACGTCGGCCTCGCCCCGCTCGAAATCGCCGACAAGCACCGGATCGTCGTCTTCGAACTCTCGTCCTACCAGACAGCGGACATGGCCTTCTCGCCCGACATCGCCGCAGTCACTAACCTCACGCCGGAGCACACGGACTGGCACCGCGACGTCGAGCACTACTTCGCCGACAAGCTCAACCTCATCGATCGCGAGGCGCCCTTCCCTGTCGGTCTCGGCCCGCAGGCGCAGACGAATCCACTGGTTCTCGCGGCCCTGCGGGACAGCAAGCGCCTGCTGCCGCCGCTTGCCCCCTTCATCGCCGATCGCATCGCCTCGACGGTGAGCAAGTCCAGGCTCAAGGGGGCGCACAATCTCGACAATGCCCGCCTCGCAACGCAGATCGCACTCGCCGCCGGTGCCGGGCTCGAAGGCATTGTGCGCGGCATCAACCAGTTCACCCCCCTGCCGCACCGCCTCGAGGAGCACACCATCGGCGGCATCACCTTCGTCAACGATTCCATCTCGACCACACCCGAAGCCACCAAGGCCGCGCTTGTCGCCTATCAGGGCAAACGCATCGCGCTCGTCGCCGGCGGCCATGAGCGCCAGCAGGACTACGCCGACCTCGCCTCCCAACTCGCGCCGCGCGGCGTCACGCTGCTCGTGGCCCTCCCGGTCACCGGCGACCGCCTCGCCACCGCGACCTATGCTGCCGCTCCGCAGATTCAGGTCGTGGAAGCCGGCACCCTGCGCGCCGGCCTCGAGGCCCTGGCGGCCCGGCGGGACGAGTTCGACACTGTCATCCTCTCACCCGGCGCCCCCAGTTACGGCCAGCTCGAAACCACCGGCGTCACCTTCAAGGATTTCGAGGAACGCGGCCGCGCCTTCATCCGCATCGCCACTGAGCTCTTCGCCTGATCATGGCCTTGCCGCCGGGGTCCCGCCGCTGCCAGCGCTGAGGGGGCGGCCTCGGGCCCCGGGCGGCACGCCGGCAAGCAAGAGCCCCTGCCGCAGCCGTTGGAACACTGCGTCCGTGCGCATCCGCATGGCCAAGCGCGGCAATATTCCGGCTACCTGATAGTGCGGATTGCTCATCACCAGCGGCCGGTAGCGGTCGATCAGATCCTGCCTGCCGGCACGCGGCGCTGCGGCCAGCGCCACCACGGGACCAAACTCTTCGTCGCCGGTCGCCAGCGCCTGCGCGGCATCGATCGCATCGAAGAAGCGCTCCTGCCGCAGCGCGTTGAACGCCCGTACCGTGTAGTATCGTGACGGCACCGAGGGCAGCGAGGTGACGGCCTCTTCCGAGTACCGCACGGCGTCATCGACCTCGCCGTCGATCCAGTAGAGCAGCGCCATCACCGACACCACGTCCATGCTGGCCGGATTGAGCTCATATGCTTTGCGGATTGAGCCGATCGCGGCATCCACCGACCCCTGCCGTGCCAGCACGACGGCCTGTTGTTCGTAGACGAAGCTGCTGTCGGGCCGCAGGCTCACTGCGCGCCCGATCGCGGCGGTATCCTCCGACATCAGGGCCGCGAGGTCGTCCGACGGTGTCGCAAGAAACTGCGTGCGCCATGCCCGCATGCCCGCGACCGCGGCAATCGCCATCGCATCGTCCGGCGCCTGTTGCAGCACCTTTTCGTAACAGGCCACGCCCCGCTCGGCGTCGACCACAGTGCGGATGTCGCGCCACTTCATGTAGAGCAGCCCGCACACATAGCCGCTCGGCCGCTCCGGCAAGACAGCTTGCAGGTCGAGCCAGGCGCGCGCCTGCTCATGTAGCGGACCACCCGAGTGCCCCACCTGCGCGACCAGCGCCCTGCCCGCCGCCGCGAGCGCATCGACGTCGTCGCGTCCCGTCGGCGCCAGGATGGTGGAGGTCCAGACTGCACTGTTGCTGAGCGGGTCCGTCAGCATGGCGTGCAAGACGATTTGCCCGTTTGTCTTCTGCACGGTACCGCGAAGCACGAGTCCGTCTTCGCTGACCACCAGATCCTCGAACCGGCGCAGGGCGTCGCCCACTCTCGGGCCGATCCGCCGGACGTCGTCATCCAGTGTCTCCTCGCCCGTCAGGTTGTCGAACACCCCCATGGTCACCCGCGGCGCCTCGGGAAGGGCGGAAGCCGCTGGTCCCTCGGGCGGCAGCCAGCGAAGCGCGACAATGGTCAATCCGACGCCAACCAGCGTGAACAGGAGGCCCAGCGCCGCGTTCCCGACGAACCGCGCCGCCGGTGACCACGCGGCCCGCGCCGCCCCCGCTTCTGCTGGTGCAGGTTTCGGCGCCGATTCCGGCGGCTCGTCGGGCTCCCCACCAACCGCAATCGCGCTGAACTCGGGCACGTACCGCCCGAGCGGCAGGGCGATCTGCACGCCGCTCGTGCCGTGGCTGCCTTGGTAGAATTGATCCAGCAGCGTCCGGAGGCGCCGCGCCTGCACCCGCACGATCGGATCGGATTGCGGGTCAAAGTCCGCGGGGCGCCCGAACACGTCCACTGCGATCGAGTAGGCCTTGATCGCGGCGCCCTCGCCGGCCAGCGTCTTCTCGACGACGTAGCGCAGCAGCTCTGCAAGTTGCGGAGATCGCGCGATCCCCTGCCAGCCGAGGAGTTCCTCCAGGGCAGCGCGGACGCGCTCGGGGCTCGGCTCAACCTCAGGCACGGCGGATCCCCCTCCTCATGCCATCGGTTACATTCGGCTTTTACATGTTAAATGCAAGGCATGTTACGGGCCGTAACCTCCGGGAACCTTCCCGAACCGTCCCGCATGAGTCATATCGGCGCCGTTCGCAGCACGGCGCACCCAGGCTGGAGGCATGTTACCCGCGTCCCTCGCCTGGCAGTCCGGAGGTCCCTCCCCCCTCCGGACGCCCGCGCTCCAGGGCGGGCGACAGACATATTCCGACCACATCGCCCTCCTCCCGCGCGGCGCGGGAAAGGACACACAATGATTTTCTCAGAACGCCCGCCGGCCATCGCGCTGGTTGATGACGACTACCACTCCGCGCGGCTGATGACGCGCATGCTCCAGGCCCATGGCGCCCCGCAGGTCACCCGTCTGGCCGATCCCGAAGCGGCCATCGACACGCTCGCGGCTGCCGCCGTGTCGCCGGCCGACGCGCGCCAATGCCTGGCCGTCGTCGACATCAAGGCGTCCTCGAGCGCGACGCGCGATTTCATCGCCCGCCTCAAGCACCGCGTCCCACAACTTCTGGTCGTCGCCATGGCCGCAAGCCTTGATCGCGACGTGCGCAACGAGTTGCTCGATGCCGGCGCCTCCGCCGTCTTCCAGCGCCACGCCGATATCGATCTCTATCGCCGCGAGGCGGCAAATATCGTCGGCTTCTGGGTGCGCAATCAGCGCCTCGATGCGGTCGGCACCTAGGAGACCCCAAGACTCCTGCGTGCCGCGGGGAGCGGCGTGCTCGACGGCGGGCGACCGTCGCGGCATTCCCAACGTCGCTCCCCGCATTTTGCCACACCGATGAACCAAAAGCGGCGGGAACGATACCGGGCCTGCCCGTCTCACTCCGGCACAATGAAGCCCGTTCTGGCACGCGACTCATCGCTCGCGGAGGCTATCCCTTGCGCCTGCCCTCCTCCTCAGGTGGTGGCGCGTCCTCGTCGTCCCCGATCATCCGGTGCGCGAAATATTTGAGCGCCGCGAGGACGATCACCGCGAACAGCGCCACGCCGAAGCCAATGAGGTAATAGCCCAGCGCCGTCGCGACACCGACCGCACCGGCCAGCCACATACCTGCTCCCGTCGTCAGCCCGCGCACATTGCCACGCGATTGGAAGATCGCTCCAGCGCCGAGAAACGCGATGCCCGCGGTCGTCGCTTCCACCGCGCGGATCGGGTCGGGATTGTTGCTGCCCCCGGCCAGCGCCACGTCGTAGATTTCGAAGGCGAGCAGCGTGAACAGGCACGCCGCCAGCGCAATCAGGATGTGCGTCCTGAGCCCTGCCGAACCGTAATTGGTCGCCTCGCGCTCGAAGCCGATCATCCCGCCGAAAAAGGCGGCAAGCAGCAGCCGGATGGCGAAGATGTGCTGGGGCGTTTCGGTCTCGACATAGCCCAGTCCCGTGGCCCAATCCATGACGCTGCCTCCGGCGTGACGCTGGACCAGCAACTCGCCCGCCACTGCCCGGGTTCCGCCTATTCGGGGTCGTGCACGTCGCGCCCGGCCCGCAGCAGCCGCCGGGGGCCGCTGCCCTCGCTGGACAGCGAATCGTCGCGGTTGTACAAGGGGCAGGTCTTGAGCGACAGGCACCCGCAGCCGATGCAGCCGGTGAGTTCGTCGCGCAGCCGCGTCATCAGCGTGATGCGACGGTCCAGCCGGTCCCGCCACCGGCTCGACATCCTGGCCCAGTCGGCCTTCCCCGCCGGACGCCCATCGGGCAGCGTCTCCAGTTGCGCCCCGATCTCGGCCAGCGGCACCCCCAGCTCCTGCCCCATGCGAATGATCGCCAGCCGGCGCAGCACGTCGCGGTCGTATCGCCGCTGATTGCCGCCCGTGCGGTGGCTCCGGATCAGGCCCTTGCGCTCGTAGAAGTGCAGCGCCGACACCGCCACCCCGGCCCGCGCCGCAACCTCCCCCACCGACAATTCCACCGCCATCGCGGAATCCCTCTTTACCTCAACTTTACTTGAGGTTGTACGCCTACCACCGTTCTGAGAGGAAACACAACATGACCACCACCCCGGCGAATACCTGGCGCGCGCTGTTCGAGACCGGCGGCCTCGCCCTCTTCGTCATCTTTGGCGGCACCGGCCTGCAGGCGCTCGAAACCTTCATCGCCTCCGCCATGCTACCCACCGTCGTCGGCGACATCGGCGGACTCGAGCTCTTCGCCTGGAACACGACGGTCTTCATCGTGGCCTCCATCGTTGCGACGCTCTTCGCCGCTCTGCGGCCGAAATCGATCGGCCCGCGCGGTGGCTACATGATCGCGGCGGCTGCCTTTGCTGCGGGCAGCCTGCTGTGCGGCGTCGCCCCCTCGATGCCCGTCCTGCTTGCCGGCCGCCTCGTGCAGGGCTTCGGCGCCGGTCTCCTCGTCGCGCAGTCGATCTCGATGTATCGCATCGTCTTCCCCGAGCATCTGTGGCCCCGCGTCATGGCGCTCAATGCCACCATCTGGGGCATCTGCACGCTTGTCGGCCCCGCCCTGGGGGGCATCTTCGCGGAGATCGGCCTGTGGCGCTGGGCCTTCCTCGGCATCGTGCCGGTTGCGCTCCTGCTCGCGCTCGGTGCGTTGCGCGTCCTGCCCAACACCAGCGAGTCGACGTCGCCCATGCGCCTGCCCATCACGCAGATCCTGCTGGTAACCGCCATCGTGCTCGTCATCTCCATCGCCAGCCTCCTGACCGAAGCCCCGGCACTCGCTGCCCTGCTCGTCGCCTTGGGCCTTGCCGGCATCGTTCTGCTCGGCCTCGCCGACACCCGGTCGCCCTACCGCCTCCTCCCCGATGGCACCTTCTCGCTCAAGTCGCCGATGAGCGGCCTCTTCAGCCTCATTCTGCTGCTCGGCGTGGTGGTGACCTGCGATATCTTCGCACCGCTCTTCTTCCAGCGCATCCACGGCATGGGGCCGCTCTGGGCCGGCTATCTCACTGCCCTCGTCGCGGCCGGATGGAGCGTTGCCGCCATCACCACCGCCGGCTGGACAGGCGCCCGGGTGCGCGCCGTCATCGCGCTCGCCCCAATGATCATGGGCGCCTCGGCTCTCGGCCTCGCCGGCAGCCTCGCCAGCACGGACGGTGGGATCGGCGCCATCGTCTTCGCCGGCATCGCGCTGTTCGCGCTCGGGACCGGTATTGGACCGGCGTTCCAGCAGCTCTCGGCCCGGGTCCTCGCCACGACGACGGCCGCCGACAACGACCGCACCTCCGCTGCCCTCGGCATGGTGCAGCTCTTCGCCTCGGGGCTCGGCGCCGCCATTGGCGGCGTCGCGGTCAACGCCGCTGGCCTGCCGCTTGCCCACTCGCCCGGCGAGGTCGCGTTCGCTGCCCAGGTGCTGTTCGGCATCTTCGCTGCGCTCGCCGCCATCGGCATTCCCATTGCCGCGATGGTCAACCGCCGCGAAACGCGCACCCTCGCGGTGCAACCGGCGGAGTAGCCCGCGCTACTCCATCCTGATCTGCAGCTTCACATCCGTCGGCCGCGCCTCCACCGCGCGGTCGAACGCCTTGATGGAGTCCTCGAAGCCGAACGTCTCGGAGATCAGCGGCTTGAGGTCGACGCGCCCCGACGTCATCAACGCAATCGCCCGGTCATACTGATGCGCGTAGCGAAACACCGACTCGATCCGCAATTCCTTGACCGACAGTCCCGCGACGTCGAAATCCACCGGCTCGACCGGCAGCCCGACGACCACGATGGAGCCCCCCGGCCGCGCCAGGTCCGCAATGCCCTGCCATGCCTTGGGCGAACCCGAGCACTCGAACACCACGTCGGCGCCCCACTCGTCGGTCAGTCGCTTCACCTCGGCCACGATGTTCTTCTCGCGGATATTGACCGGGGTCACGCCCTGGTATCGCGCCGCAATATCGAGTTTGGGTTGCGCCAGGTCTGCGACGATAGCCCGCGCGCAGCCGCCCGCCAGCGCCGCGATCGCAACCATCGTGCCGATCGGCCCGGCGCCGAGCACCACCGCCGTGTCGCCGGGCGTGATCTTCGCCTTCGTCGCCGCCTGCATCCCCACCGCGAACGGTTCGACCATCGCGCCTTCGGCAAAGCTCACATTGTCGGGCAACTTGAACGTGTAGTTCGCCGGATGCACCACATAGGGCGTCAGCACGCCATGCACCGGCGGCGTGGCCCAGAACGTCACCGCCGGGTCGACATTGTACATGCCCAGCCGGCTCGCCCGTGAATTGGGGTCGGGCACGCCCGGCTCCATGCACACCCGGTCGCCAACCTCGAGGCTCGTCACCCCTTCGCCGACCTCCACGACGGTCCCGGCCGCCTCGTGCCCCAGCACCATCGGTGCATCGACGATGAACGGGCCGATCCGCCCATGCGTGTAGTAGTGTACGTCCGAGCCGCACACGCCCACCGTGTGGAGCTTGATCTTCACCATCCCCGGCCCCGTCTCCATCGGCAAATCGATGTCCCGCAAGGCAAGTTCGCGCTGCTTTTCCAGCACCAGGGCGCGCATCATTGTCATATCCGTCTCCGTCGTTGTCGGCTGAGGCCCGCCATGTCCGCAAGTCGCGCCGCCGCGGCCCAGCGACGGCGCCAACTGTGCCCACGCTGCGCGCCTGGGTGCAAGCGCTGCCCGGCTGGCCCCGCCGGTGCCGCTAAATCTCGCCTTAACCAATCCGGGCGAATCCTGCCCCGCCGAAACCTCCCCCCAACCCGGTCGCCGCTAGCATCGCTTCGCATGCGTGTTCATGGGGGTGACCATGCAAAATACCGAGCGCCGGTGGGGATTCTCCGTCGCGGTCCTGCTGCCCGTGATCGCGGCCCTCCTCATCACCGTCGTTCTCGCCGCCGGGTTCATCGTTTGGTCGGCTCAGCGCATTGATCGGACCTCGCTCGACCGCCAGCAGGCCGTCGTCGCCCATTTCGTCCAGGGGGCCAAATCCGATTTCGAAGGCACGCAGGGCGCCGTCGTCTTGCGCTACGAAACGGTTGACGCGTTCCTCGACGGAGAGCCCGACCTCGACTGGATCGATGCCGAACTGGGCATGGCCGAGTATCTGGATTTCTCCCATGATCGTGTCTACGTCCTCGATCCCGACCTGCGGCCGATCTACGCCGCGCGTGCTGGCGAAAGTCACGACCTCTCCGTCTATGACCATGACCGCGCCGTCATCGATCCCATCGCTGTCCGCTTCCGCGCGCCCGACATGGTCGCCGCCATCCAGTCCTACGAGGCCGGCGAAGCCGACTGGCCGCCTCAGCTTTCCGACTTCGTCGCCATCGGCGGACGCATCGCCCTGGCGAGCGTATTGCCCATCACCTCGAACTGGGAAGGCCAGGAGCAGGAACCCGGCTCGCACTACTACCACGTCGCCGTGCAGTTCCTCGACAACGGCATCGACGACACGATGATGCATGACTACTTGCTGGTCGGCGCGCATTTCGACACCGTCCCCAACACCCTGCCGCATGAGACGATGGTGCCCGTTGCCAATTCGGCCGGCCGCTTCGTCGCCTATTTCAAGTGGCAGCCCGACCGGCCGGGTCAGGCCCTTCTCGCCGATACGCTCCCTGCGAGTCTTGGCCTCCTGGGCGTCATCGTCATCGTCATCGCATTGCTGCTCTTCGGCCTCGGCCGCTCCACCGCGGCGCTCGAAAGGGCCCGCGCCGAGGCGCTTCATCGTGCCACGCACGATCCCCTGACGGGCCTTGCCAACCGCGCCCTGTTCAATGAACGGCTCGAGCGCTCTCCGGTGCCGCTTGCCCTGCTCGCGCTCGATCTCGATCACTTCAAGAGCGTCAACGATACCCTGGGGCACGAGGCTGGCGACGATCTGCTGAAACAGGTTGCGGGTCGCCTGACGGCAATCGTCGGCGACACCGGTCTCGTCGCTCGCCTTGGCGGCGACGAATTCATGGTTCTCGTCCCGCGAGCCGATCCGGCTCGACCGGCCGGCCTCGCCAGTCGCATCGTCGCCTCCATCTCGGAGCCCTTCACGCTCGGCAGCGAAACCGCTACGATCGGCGTCAGCGTCGGCATCGCGACCGCCCTCACCGATGAGCGCGCGGACCTCGTGTCGCGCGCCGATTTCGCGCTCTATGACGCAAAGGAATCCGGCCGCAACACCTATCGCGTCTTCGGCGAAAGGCAGGCCGCTTAGCGCGCGGCCTCGAGCACCGCGGCAAGCCGCGCTTCCCGCGCCCGCAGGCCGTCGCGGCTGTCGACCGCGGCCCACAAATCGCTGAGCTTGGCCGTCTCGAACATCGTGAACAGGCAGGGCGCGATGTAGCTGGCGCGCGTGATGGCCGGCGTATTGCGCAGGAACGAGGCGACCTCCTTGGTCACCACCGCAAGCTGACGCTTGCGCGCCGTCGGCGAGTCCGCTGGCTCGATCCGCGCCAGCGCCTCGGCCGCCATTGCGCTCGCATGCAGCGTGCGGAAATCCTTGGCGGTCACCGCCACGCCCGCGATCTCCCGCAGATAGCGGTTCATTTCCTCGGTACGGATGGCGCGCGGCTTGCCCTCCTCGTCGCGATACATCAGCAGTCGCTTGCCGGGAATTGTCCTCACCCGTGCAATCGCTTGCGCCAGCCGCGGGTCGGTCAGCGTGTAGGCCGCTATCTTGCCGCTCTTGGCCGGAAAGCTCACCGTGATCGCGTCTCCCTTCACGCGCACGTCGCGCGTATAGAGCGTGCCCGCGCCGCGCGTTCCGCGCGCATCGAGATAGCGCTCGCGTCCGATGCGCATTGCCGTGCGGTCGATGAGCGCCACCCCGATCGCGAGCGCCAGCGTGCGGCTGCCCGTCTCCGCCTCGAGGTCGCGGCTGACGTGCCGGCGGATCCGCGGCAGCGCGGCGGTCAGCAGCGCAAGCTGCTTCTGTTTCTTGGCGGTTCGCTTCGCTTCCCAGTCGGGGTGGTAGATATATTGCATGCGCCCCGCCGCATCGAGCCCGCAGGCCTGGATGTGCATATTGGGCGCCGGGGCAACGCGTACCTCGGTCCAGGCCGGTGGAATGCCGAGATGCAGCGCCCGCTGGCGCAATTCGCCACGCGGCCAGCGCTTGCCGTCCTCATCGACATAAGCGTGGCCGCGTCCGTGACGGACGCGGCGCACGATGAGGTCGTCGCGGGTGATGCGCTTGAGACGCATTTGGCGTTCCGTCAGTCGGCGGTGCCGATCGGGGCGTTGGCGAAGAAAACCATGTAGACAATGGCGAACAGCGCGACGACGAGCGCGATCGAGATGATGAGCACCCAGAAATTGTCGAGGCTGCGATTTGCCTGGCGGATTTCGGTCGTGCTCTTGTGCGGGTCGTAGACTTGCATGGGTTGCCCCTGGGCGAGGTTGCTGTGGGAAAGCAACGCCTTGGCAACAACGAGGTTCCTGCCGCCTTGACCCTGCGCGGCGGCGGGAGACAGTTGAAACCCTGCCGAAAGGCGCGAAAGGCGGCGACAAGTATGAGCATTGGCAGCTATTTTCTGGCGCGCGCCGCGCGGCTGCCCAAGGCCCGGTTCCGCGTCTCACGTACCCGGAACATTCGCGTGAAGATGCCCGACGGCGTCGAGCTCGAGACCGAGCTCTACGTCCCGCGCAACGGCGTGCGCTCGCCCACCATCCTGATGCGCGTCCCCTATGGTCTGCGCGGCTTTTCGATCGTCGCCGAGATTTATGCCGAGCGCGGCTTCAATGCCGTCATCCAGGCCTGCCGCGGCACCGCCGGCTCGGGCGGCGACTTCGATCCCCTGAGCCACGAGCGCGAGGACGGCCTCGCCACGCTCGACTGGATCAAAAACCAGCCCTGGTTCGACGGCCGCCTCGGCTTGTCCGGCCCGAGCTATCTCGGCTACGCGCAATGGGCCATCTGCGATGCCCTGCCCAGGCATTCGGCGATGTCGGTGAAGGTCACCAGCGCCGAGTTCAAATCCATCGTCTTTCCCGGTGGCAGCTTCAATCTCGGTCTGCTCTTCGGCTGGATCCAGGTCGTCGAAGGCATCAAGCGCATGCCGCTGCGCACGGCGCGGCGCATCGGCTCGGGCGGCATCGAGCGGCTCTCGGCGCGCGCCGCCATGAAACTCCCGCTGGTCGACGCTGACCGCCGCATCTTCGGCCGCGAGGTTCCGTTCTGGCGCCGCTGGCTCACCGACTCCGTCGGCAATGACGCCTTCTGGGAACCCCTCGACCACACGCACCGCATCGGCGCGCGCACGCCCCCCACCAGCTTCGTCTCGGGCTGGTACGATTTCATGCTCGATCAGCTCCTGCGCGACTACGAAACGCTGATCGACGCCGGCGGCCGCGCCCGGCTCACCGTGGGCCCGTGGGTCCATGTCAGCGAGGAACTGCAGCTCGAGAGTATCCGCGATACCCTCACCTGGATGAGCGCCGAGCTCATGGGCGACGCCGGCGGTCTCCACGACAAGCCGGTGCGCGTGCACATTTCCGGCCGCGAGGAGTGGCACAGCTTCGAGGCCTATCCGCCCGGCGTTCCCGACACGCAGATCTGGCACCTGCATCCCGAAAAGGTGCTCTCGCAACGGCCGGTGAAAGCGTCCGACCCGGACAGCTATACCTACGATCCCAAAAAGCCGACTCCCAGCGTCGGCGGCGCCATGTTCGCCTTCCGCGGCGCCGGCCCGGTCAACCAGGCCAGACTCGAGGCGCGCGCCGATGTCCTGATCTACACCTCCGAGCCCCTGTTCAGCGATCTCACCATCGTCGGCAATGTCCGCGCCATGATTTATGCGCGCGCCGACAACCCCAATGCAGACCTGTTCGTCAAGCTGTGCGATGTCGACGAGAAGGGCGTCTCGATCAACATCTGCGACGGCATCATTCGCAAGACCACGGCCGACCCCGCCGTGCCCGACGACATCTGGAAGCTCAACTTCAAACTGCATGCCACCGCGCATACCTTCAAGCGCGATCATCGGCTTCGCCTCATCGTCGCGAGCGGCGCGCATCCGCGCTATGCGCGCAACACCGGCACGGACGAACCCTTCGGCACCGCGACGAAGCTCGTGCCGGTCCGGATGGAAATCTTCCACGACCCGGCGCGCCCAAGCGCCCTCCACCTGCCGGTGTTCGAGTTTTGAGCGCCCGCGCCCTGCTGGCCATCGCCGCGCTTTCCGGGCTCGCCCTGATCGTCACCATCGCGGGCGGCGTCCGCCACGACTACATCTACTATCTCGAGCAGTGGCAGCTCGTGCTCGACGGCCTCGATCCGTGGAGCACCAACAGCGCCTACGGCCCGCTGCACAATGCGTTTGCCGTGCTCGTCGCCCTCCATCCCCTCGCGCCCAAGCTCGTCTCCGCCACCGCGCTGCTGATCGCCAACGGCCTCTTGCTCGCCGCCCTGTTCAGGACCCGCCCGGCAGGGGAATGGCTCGCGACCTATCTCGTCGCCTTCGGCGCCAACGTTCTCGTTCTCACCAGTGCCTTCTGGTTCGGCCTCAATGACGGCTTCGTCGCTGCCCTGATCCTCGGCGCCGTTCTCGCGCACCGCAACGGCAACCTTGTTCTCGCCGGCATTCTCCTCGGCCTCGCTGCGCTCGACAAATACTACCCGGCGCTGCTCATTCCCTTCTTCGCCATCGACCGGCGCCGCGTCGAGCCTCGCCTCATTCTCGCGGGCCTTCTCACCATTGCCGCCGGCGTCGCCGTCGCGATCTGGCTGTGGGGCACCGACTGGCTGGAGGCCATCGTCTTCGGCGTCAGCCGCGATGCGACGATCCTCTCGATCATTCGCCCCATCGCCGTGCTCGGCCGTCACCTCGGTGTCGGCGACCTCACCGATCTGCTCGTCCGCTTCAATGGCCCGCTCGTGCTGCTCGTCTGGATCGCCGCCCTCATCGCCGCGTGGCTGCGTCGCGACGACTGGCTGGCCGCCGCCTGCTGGGGCTTCTTCGCGGTGCTCCTCACCTACAAGGTCGGCAATCCGCAATTCTGGGTAAGCTGGCTGGCCCTCGTCGCCGCCCTGCCGCTTCTCGCCACCCCGTCAGCCGACCGCCTCGCCCGCCTGAGCTGGCCCTTCGCGCTGTTCCTCACGGCGTTCCAGCTCGGCTACGTTCTGCTCCAGCCCACCTACTATCGCGGGCCCTGGCACTGGGTGAACGACATCGTCGGCCTTCCAGCCTTCGCGCTGGGCCTATGGCTCCTCGTCGCGTTCCTGCGCAGAAGGCCGGCGTGAAAATCAGCGGAGGCGAGTGCCCTGCTACCCCCGCGACTCCCCCACTGCCTTCACCCGCTCGCGCGCCGCGTGCAGGATCGGCTCGGTGTAGCCGCTCGGCTGGTCGGCCCCGTGCAGGGCCAGGTCCAGTGCTGCCTGGAAGGCGATGGAGCCGAAATTGCCGCTCATTGGAAGGTAGTTCGGATCGCCGGCATTCTGCTGGTCGACAACGGCCGCCATGCGCTCGAACACTTCGGTCACCTGGTCCTTGCTCACCAGCCCGTGCCGCAGCCAGCTGGCGATCGCCTGCGCCGAGATGCGGCAGGTGGCGCGGTCCTCCATCAGCCCCACATTGTTGATGTCGGGCACCTTCGAGCAGCCGACACCCTGATCCACCCAGCGCACGACATAGCCGAGAATCCCCTGCGCATTGTTCTCGACCTCGCGCACGATCTCGCCCGGCGTCAGCGCGCCTTGCGCCAGCACCGGCATCGAGAACAGCGCATCGAGCCCCGGCGTCCTTTGATTGTGCCGCCGCTTCTGCGCCTCGAACACATCGGTCTGGTGGTAGTGGAGCGCGTGCAGCGTCGCGGCCGTCGGCGACGGCACCCAGGCGGTGTTGGCGCCCGCATCGGGATGCGCACCCTTGCTTGCCAGCATCGCCGCCATGTCGTCCGGCCGCGCCCACATGCCCTTGCCGATCTGCGCCTTGCCCGAAAAGCCGGTCGCCAGCCCGATCAGTACATTGCGGTCCTCGTAGGACTGGATCCATTTCTCGGTCTTGACGTCGTCCTTGGGCAGCACCGGACCCGCTTCCATCGAGGTGTGGATTTCGTCCCCCGTCCGGTCGAGGAAGTCGGTGTTGATGAAGAACACCCGCTGCCGCGCTTCGTAGATCGCCGCCTTGAGATTGGCGGAGGTCCGCCGCTCCTCGTCCATGATGCCGATCTTGATCGTGTTGCGCTCGAGCCCGAGCATGTCCTCGACGGCGCCGAAGATTTCGCAGGCAAAGGCGACTTCCGCCGGCCCGTGCATCTTGGGCTTCACCACATAGACCGCGCCGGTGCGCGAGTTGACCTTGTCGCTCATCGCGCACAGCACCGTCACAGCGGCATCGAGCAGGCCCTCGCCGATCGGCGCGCCGCTGCCGTCGAGCACCGCACGCGTCGTCATCAAGTGCCCGACATTGCGCACCAGCAGCAGCGCCCGCCCCTTGAGCGTCAGCGGCTTGCCGTCGGGCGTCGTGAATTCGCGGTCGGGATTGAGCGCCCGCCGCACCGTCTTGCCGTTCTTTTCGAACGTTTCGGTCAGCGTGCCCTGCATCAGCCCCAGCCAGTTGCGATAGACTCCCACCTTGTCGGCTGCATCCACCGCGGCGACCGAATCCTCGCAGTCCTGGATCGTCGTCAGCGCGCTCTCGACGATGATGTCGGCGAGCCCCGCCCTGTGCGCCGCCCCGATCGGGTTGTCGGGATCGATCACCAGGATGACGTGCAGGCCGTTGTGATGCAGCACGATCTGCCCATCTGCATAGCCCACGAATTGTGCCGGATCGGCCAGCTCCGCCGGCGTCTCTCCGGCATCGATGATCAGCGCGCCCAGCCGCACGGCATAGGCGCTGACGTCGGCATGGCGCACGCCGCCCTTGAGCGGAAAGGCCTCGTCGAGGAACTGCGCGCCGCGCGCCACCACCGCCGCACCGCGCGCGGGATTGTACGCCTTGCCCGGCGCCAGTTCGCCCTCGCGCGCAATCGCGTCGGTGCCGTAGAGCGCGTCATAGAGCGACCCCCAGCGTGCATTGGCGGCATTGAGCGCATAGCGGGCATTGGACACCGGCACCACGAGTTGCGGTCCGCAGATCGTGGAAATCTCAGGGTCGAGCCCGCTCGTTTCGATCGTGAAATCCGCCGGCTCGGGGACCAGATAGCCGATCTCGCGCAGGAACGCCTCGTACCCCGCCGGATCGTTCGCGACCGGTCCATGCGCGTGATGCCACGCGTCGATCTTGCCCTGCAGTTCGTCGCGGAACGCCAGCAGCTCGCGGTTGCGCGGCATGAACCGCTCCACCAGACCCGCCAAGCCGGACCAGAATCTGTCGGCCGCCACGCCGGTTCCCGGCAACGCCTCATCCTCGATGAAGCTCGCAAGCTCCGCATCGACCTTGAGGCTGGATTTGTCGAGATAGTCTGTCATTCGAACGTCCCTACTCGAGGCCAGGGCCTCACTGCGCTAGCGCCGATTTCATCGCCCTGCCCGCCACATAGGTCTCGACCACGGCGCGGTCGTCGCCGCAAGTCTGCAACAGGAACAATTCGTTGGCCAGCGTATCGACCGCTTCCATGCGCAGGGCCATCTGCGGCGTGGCGCGCGCGTCGAGCACCACGAGGTCGGCGTCGCGGCCCACCTCGATTGCCCCGATCCGGTCGTCCAGCGCCATCGCGCGCGCATTGCCCAGCGTCATCATGTAGAACGAGCGCAGCGGGTTGAGCCGCTGGCCGCGCAGCTGCAGCACCTTGTAGCCTTCGTCCAGCGTGCGCAGCATCGAGTAGCTCGTGCCGCCGCCGACATCGGTCGCAATGGCGATGCGCGCCCCGTGCGCATGCAGCCTGTCATGGTCGAACAGGCCCGAGCCGATGAACAGATTGCTCGTCGGGCACCACACGGCGACCGAGCGCGTCGCCGCCAGCAGGTCGCATTCGCGATGCGTCAGATGGATGCAGTGGCCGAGCAGCGTCTTCGGTCCGAGCAGATTGTAGCGCTCATAGATGCCTAGATAATCCGGCAGGTTCGGGAACAGCTCCTTGGCGAGCGCCACCTCGTCGAGATTTTCGTTCACATGCGTCTGGATGTGGAGGTCCGGGTGCTCCCGCGCCAGCGCCTCGGCCATTTCCATCTGCGCCGGGCTCGAGGTGATGGCGAAGCGCGGCGTGATCGCATAGTGCGCCCGGCCCTTGCCGTGCCACTTCGCGATGCCGTCCCTTGTGTCGTCATAGCCCGATTGTGGCGTGTCGCGCAGCGCCTCGGGCGCATTGCGGTCCATCATCACCTTGCCGCCGACCATCAGCATGTTCCGCTCGGCCGCCGCCCCGAAGAACGCATCCACCGATTGCGGATGTACCGAGCAATAGGCCGCGGCCGTGGTCGTGCCGTGCCGGATCAACTCGTCGAAGAATCGTGTCGCGATCCGCGCCGCATGCGCGTCGTCGGCAAAGCGCTGCTCCTCGGCAAAGGTGTAGGTATTGAGCCACTCCATCAGGTTCGCGGCGTAGGAGCCGATCACCTGCATCTGCGGGAAGTGGATATGCGGATCGACCAGCCCCGGCAGGATCAGCTTGCCGGAGTGATCGATGATCGTCGTGTTCGCCTGCTGCGCGCCGTCGAACTGTCCGACTGAGACGATCTTGCCGTCCTCGATCTCGACCTCGCCATCCTCCCAGTAGCGATAAGCTTTGTCGTCGTCGAGCGCTTGCGGCTCCTCGCAAAAGCTCAGCACGCGTCCACGGAGCAGGGTTCGTGCCATCAGCCACCTGCCTCGCGGAACCACGCCACGATCAGCGCGCGTTCCTCTTCGGTCATCTCTGTCACATTGCCCGGCGGCATGGCGTGGCTGAAGCCCGCTTGCATCGCGACCTGCTCGGCATGGTTGGCGATCGCCGCGTCGGAATCGAGGTGCACATTCTTGGGCGCCTGCAGCACGCCCTCATAGACCGGCGCGGCCGTGTGGCACATCGAACAGCGTCCCATGATCACGTCACGCGCCTCGGCAAAGTGCTCGGCGGCGAGGAAGCGCGCCGCATTCGCCGACGCCACTTCCTCGCGCCCATCGCCGGGCTTGGGCGCCGTCGACAGCCAGGCGATGACGATGAAGATCGCCACCGCCGCCAGCCACGTCCAGTGCGGGCTGCCCTTGCGCGCATGGCGCGTATTGAACCAGTGCCGGATGATCGCGCCTTCGAGGAAGATCAGCGAGGCGATGATCCAGTTCCACTGCGTCGCAAAGGCCAGCGGATAGTGGCTGCTGAGCATGAAGAAGATGACCGGCAGCGTCAGGTAGTTGTTGTGCAGCGAGCGCTGCTTGGCAATTCGCCCATATTTTGCGTCCGGCACCCGGCCGGCCTTGAGATCGGCGACGACGATCGTCTGGTTGGGGATGATGATTGCCGCGACATTGGCCGTCATGATCGTCGCCGTGAAGATGCCCATATGCAGCATCGCCGCACGGCCGCTGAACAGCAGCGTATAGATATACGCCATCGCGGTCAGCACCACGAACAGCACGAGCATCAGCCCGAAGGTCGAGTTGCCGACGGGCGATTTGCACAGCGCATCGTAGATCAGCCAGCCGATCAGGATCGAGGCCGCCGAGATCGCGATCGCGCCCCATTGCGGCAGGTCGAGCACATGCCTGTCGATGAGGAAGAGATCGGCGCCGACATAGTAGATGATGACGAGCAGGC
>CAZASR010000020.1:0-27095 GCA_964487765.1 uncultured Devosia sp.
GGAGAGACCCTCGTCAGTATTCGTCATTGAAGCACGGTCCTCGCATAGTCGGTCATCTGCTGGCCGCCGGCAGCGTTGTACTCGTCGACATATTGCTGCCATTGATCCATCGAGGCCTGCCCGGTGACGAATTTGTAGACCCAGGCGCGATAGACCTGCGTGGTCTGATCGACATAGGTCGCGTAGTCGGCCGGCCACACGAAGGCGTTGTCGGCCACGAAGTACTTCTGGGCATTTTCCAACGACTGGGCGGCGGCCTCGCTCATCCACTGGCCGGGCGGAGTCCAGCTCGCCGACTGCGAGAAGCGCGCGTACCACGTCGCCATCTTGTCGGTGAAATTGTAGGTGTCGCCGTCCATGGTGTAATGCACGCCCTCGAAGCCGAGGCGGTCGATCATCTGACCCTCGGGGCTCGCCATGAAATCGAGGAACTTGAAGGCTTCCTCCTTATGCTGGCTGGTCGTGGAGATGGCGAAGCCGCGCGACTCCTTGGAGACGTCGATGGCGATCAGGCCCTGCCCGGCCGGCCCCTTGGGCGGATCGAGCAGCACCAGCTCGGTGTCCTGATCCGGATGCGCGGCAGCAAGCTTGCCACCATAGATGTCGATCACCTCGCCGGCAGTGCCGATGATGGTGCCCGAACGGCCGGAGTAGAACTTGTCTTCGTTCACATCCCAATGGGTCGTGATGTACTCGGGATCGTAGAGCTTCTCCCTGACCAGCATGGCGTAGAATTCCAGCTTGGCTTTCTCGACATCGGAGACGCGCGAGGGAATCCACTCGCCGGCGTCGTTCTTCATCCAGGTCGAGGTGACGCCAAAGGCCTGGTTGAAGATGGAGTCGAGAGCGTCGGTGGTATCGTAGGTCGACACGCCATAGGTGTTGTCCTGACCATCGCCGTCGAAGTCGCCGTCGCGGAAGGCCTTGAACATCTCGACGTACTCGTCGACCGTCTCGGGCTTGTCGAGACCGGCTTTCTCCAACCAGTCCTTGCGCACGACAGGCTCGGATACGCGCGCCGGGAAGACGTAGAGCAGGTAGGGGTAGTTCGCGAGCCGCTGCTTGTTGGCCTCGAACAGGGCGTCCTTGAGATACTCGCTCCTTTCGATGTAAGGCGTCAGATCTTCGAGCACGCCCTGATCGGCGATCGCCTTGTCGCCGCCCTGGAAGTAGATGATGTCGGGGATGTCACCCGTCATCAGCATGGCGGTGAGCTTGTCGGCATAGCCGGCCGACGGCACTTCGACGATCTCGAGATGGATATCGGTGCCCTTGGCCCGCATCGCATCCTCGATCGCCTTCAGCTCACGCACGTCGTCCGGGTTCTGGGTCGACAGATCCTTGCTGACGATGCGCAGGGTCACCGGATCGGCGAGTGCCGGTACGATGAAGCCGAGCGACATCGAGAGCGCGGTTGCGCCCAGGAGCAATGTTCTACGAAGCATGGGGTTCTCTCCTCCTGTTATGCCTTGTTCGAGTGATGGCGCCGCCTCTTGGCGGAGCCGGATGATGCGTGCGGACCACCCCGCGTAACCGGATCGATGTGCTCATCCCTTCAGCGCTCCCGCCATGGCGCCGCGCGTGAAGAATCTGAGGATCAGCGGATAGACGACGAGGATCGGAACGATCGTCAGCAAGACCATGCCGGCGTTCAGCGCACGTGCGTTGATCTGGCTGGCGCCGGTGTACTCGTTGGAGCTGGTGACCCCCACGATCGCCAGCTTGTCGCCCTCGACCACGAACTGGCGCAGCACGACCTGCAGCGGCCATAGTGTCTGGTCGCTGAGATAGATCATGGCGCGGAAGAACTCGTTCCAGTGAAACACGAAATAGAACAGGCTTATAGTCGCGAGCGCCGGCCGCGCCAGCGGGAGCGCCACGTGCCACAGCGTCTGGAATGCATTGGCGCCGTCGAGTTCCGCGGCCTCCAGCAACTCCTCGGGTACTTCCTCGAAGAAGCGCACGAGGATGATGAGGTACCAGGCGTCTACGAGGTGGTAGAAAATTACCGACCAGTAGGTGTTGAGCAGGCCGAGGCGGCGGTTGACGAAATAGTCGGGAATGATCCCGGGCGTGAAGACGATGGTGACCAGCACCATGAGGAAGATGAGGCGCCGCCCGGGAAGGGATTTGCGGGCGAGCGCCCAGGCCATCAGCGCCGTGCAGATGACGTTGAGGATGGTGCCGCCGATGGTGATGATGGCCGAATTGCCGATGCCCCTGAGCACGGCGGGATGGGTGAGGAGCAGGCTCCACACATCGGTGGAGAGCCCCCGCGGCAGGATGGTGAGGCCGTCCATGCCGACGATCTGGGTGGGGTCCGACAGCGACACCGCCAGCAGGTTCAGCATGGGCTGCAGCGTCACAATAGCCATCAGCACCAGGGTCGAGCCGATGATGACGCTTTCGGTGCGCTCGAGCGCCGTGCGGGGAGCGGCGGCCATCACCACACCCCCTTGCCGGTGAGGCGCTTGGAGAGATGGTGCGCGGCAAGGATCATGGCCATGCCGAGCACGGCCTTGAACAGGCCGGCGGCGGTGGCCAGCGAGAACTGCCCGGCGGTGAGGCCGATACGGTAGACGTAGCTGTCGATGATGTCGATGGTGCCGATCACCGCGGCGTTGGACATGTTGAGGACCTGGTCGAGGTCGGCGTTGAGGAACATGCCGCAATTGAGGATGAACAGCGTCGCGATGGTGGGAACGATCCCGGGGATGGTGACGTGCCAGATCTTCTGCCAGCGATTGGCGCCGTCGATCTCGGCGGCCTCGTAGAGGGTCTGGTCTATACCGATAATGGCCGCGACATAGAGCAGGCTGTCCCAGCCGGCCGAGCGCCAGTTTTCGGAGACGACGAGGACCCAACGGATCCAGTTGGGCTCGGTCATGAAGCTGATCGGCTTGAGCCCGACGAGGCGCAGCAGATCGTTGACGCCGCCCGACGAGGGCGAAAGCTGGGCGATGAAGATGGCGGAAATCACCACCCAGCCGAGGAAATGCGGCAGGTAGAGCACCGACTGGATGGTCTGGCGGAAGCGGGCCGAGCGCAACTCGTTGAGCAGCAGCGCAACGATGATCGGCACCGGGAAGACGAAGGCCATCTTCATGGCCGAGATGATCACGGTGTTGGCCAGCACCTGCCAGAACACCGGCGAAGAGAAGAGCATCTCGAAATGCTTGAGGCCCACCCAGAAATTGGGCGGGATGATGCGGACCTGCTGGAAGGCAATCTGCGCTTCCCAGATCGGCAGATAGTGGAAGACCAGGAAGAACACGATTCCCGGGGTCAGCATCAGGTAGAAGGGCCACCAGCGGCGGAAGGCGAGGCCGAACCGTTCGGCGCGGCTGGACGAGGGAACGTTCCCGGCGCGGGCGGAAGTCAGTGTCCCGGTGGCATCGGCGGACATGGCTCAGACCCTTTCGACCGTCTGCGGGGGCGGTTCGACCGCGCTCAGATCGGCCAGCGAGCCGCGCTCGATCAGCCGCGAGGGCAGATAGATGCGACCGTGGTCGGCACTGCCGTCGATTTCGTCGAGCAGGCATTCGGCGGCGCGGCGGCCGAGTGCCCGGGCGGGCTTTTCGATGGTGGTGAGGCCCGGCCAGGCGAAGGCGCCGCCGGGAATGCCGTCGAAGCCGAGGATGGAGACGTCGACGGGGCATTCGCGCCCGGCCTCGCGGGCCGCCATCATGGCGCCGAGCGCCATCAAATCGTTGGCGGCGAAGACCGTGACATGCCCGCCACTGTCGGCCTCGAGGATGCGCATCATGGCGGCATGACCACCCTCGACAGTGTAGTCGCCGTTCTCGATCGGCAGGGTCGCGGGATCGACGTCGCGCTCGACGCAATGGTCGTGCACGGCGCGCAGGAAGCGGGCGCGGGCGATGCGCCAGCGCGGCCCGAGCATCAGCCAGGGGCGCCGATGCCCCTTGGAAATCAGGTGATCCAGCCCCAGGCGCACGGCCTGGGTGATGTCCGAGCCGACGCTCGAGGTATCGGGGAAGCGCTCAGCGCTCGAGCCGATCAGCACGAAGGGCAGCCCGAACCTGTCGAGATCGTCGAAGCTGTCGGCGACCGGATTGATGATGGCACCTTCGACGCGCGCCTGACGCAGCGCCTGGAGGTGCCGCGCCTCGCGGGCATGGTCCCAATCGGAGGAAAACACCAGCAGCGAGGCGCCGGCATCGACGGCGCGATCCTGCGCGCCGCGGGCAACCTCGGCCCAGAAGGGATTGGCGATATCGGGGATGACGAGGCCGAGCATGCCCGAGCGGCCCGAGCGCATGCCGACGGCGAGGTAATTGCGCTCGTAGCCCAGGACCCGCGCCGCCTCGAGCACGCGCTCACGTGTCGTCTGGCTGATTTCGGACGCATTGGAGAGGGCCCGCGCCGCGGTGGATTTGCTCACCCCCGCGCGCCGCGCCACATCCACGATGGTCTGCCTGCGACTCCCCCGCAAACGCACACCTCCCCGAACGGACGGCCCCTTGGCGCCCGTTTCCGGGAACGTTACCGGGGATGGGGCAGCGTGTCCATACCCTCCCGCATCCAGGTGAAATCCTGCCCAACCGCAGCAAAGATATGGGCAGTTTCAGGGCAAAAACCGGCAAACGCGGCGAAAGGCCGAGCCGGCTGCGGGTGACCCCGACTCGGCGGATCGCTATGGTCGGCGCAACTGAATCGGAGGCCCCATGACTCTCGAAGCCATCCGCCAGAAGATGCGCGAAGCACTGATCGTCGACCAGGCTGCGATCGACGAGCTGATCGCCGCGGCGGCGCTCGACGAAAAGGCGCGCCGGGCGATCGCCGGCGACGCCCTCAAGCTCGTCGAGAAGGTGCGCTCGGGGCTGTCGGCGGGGATGCTTGAAAGCTTCCTGAGCGAATACTCGCTGTCCACCACCGAAGGCATTGCGCTGATGTGCCTTGCCGAGGCGCTGCTGCGCGTGCCCGACACCGATACGGTGGACGAACTGATCGAGGACAAGATCGCCTCGGCCCGCTGGCTCGAACATTTCGACGCCGCCAATCCGCTGCTGGTCAATGTCTCCACGCTCGCTTTGACGCTGACGGGCGAAGTGCTCAAGGACAAGGGCGCGGGCGTCGCCGGGATGGTGGGCAGCTTCGTGCAGCGGCTGGGCGAGCCGGTGATCCGCTCGGCCGTACTGCAGGCGATGCGCATTCTGGGCGGCCAGTTCGTGCTCGGCCGCAGCATCGAGGAAGCGGGCGAGCTGGCGCGCAAGGCGGAAGCGCAGGGCTTCACCTATTCCTACGACATGCTGGGCGAAGCGGCGCGCACCGAGGCCGACGCCAAGCGCTACCGCACCGCCTATGCCGAGGCGATCGCGGTGATTGCCGCGCGCTGCACGGCCAAGAGCGTGCGCGACAATCCGGGTGTGTCGGTGAAGCTTTCCGCCCTGCACCCGCGCTACGAATATCCCAAGCGCGGCCGCGTGATGAACGAGCTGGTGGAGCGCACGCTCGCCCTCGCCGCGATGGCGCGGGGCGCGAATATGGGCTTCAACATCGACGCCGAGGAAGCCGACCGGCTGGACCTGTCGCTCGACATCATCGAAGCGGTGCTGAGCGATCCGCGACTTGCCGGGTGGGACGGGTTCGGCGTGGTGGTGCAGGCCTATGGGCCGCGCGCCGGCCATGTCATCGACTGGGTGGCCGCGCTCGCCGAAAAGCTCGACCGCCGGGTGATGATCCGGCTGGTCAAGGGCGCCTATTGGGATGCCGAGATCAAGCGCGCGCAGGTGCTCGGGCTCGAAGGCTTTCCGGTGTTCACCTGCAAGGCCGCGACCGATGTCAGCTACATCGCCAATGCGCGCAAACTTCTCGAGAAGCGCGAGCGCATCTACCCGCAATTTGCAACGCATAATGCGCACACGGTGGCGAGCGTGCTGCACCTCGCCAAGGAACTCGGAGCCGCGACGACACAGTATGAGTTCCAGCGGCTGCACGGCATGGGTGAGCGGCTGCACCAGATCCTGAAGGACCAGCACGGGACTAAAACGCGGATCTACGCGCCGGTGGGGCGACACGCCGACCTGCTCGCCTATCTCGTGCGGCGGCTGCTCGAGAACGGCGCCAATGGCTCGTTCGTCAACATGATTGCCGACCGCGACGTGCCGGCCGAACAGGTGGCGCGCGACCCGTTCGAGAGTGTGAACGAGCCGAGCCGGATCACCGCGCCGGCCGATCTGTTCGGCGCGCGTCGCAATTCGCGCGGCCTGGACATCACCGATCCGCTGGCCATGGCAGCGCTCGACGAGGAGCGGCAAGCATTCTCCGGAAGGACCTGGACGGCCGCCTGCGGCAGCGCCGTGACAGGAGACGAGGTGGAGGTTTTCCGCATCGAGAGCCCGGCGACGGGTGAATTGGTGGGCGAAGCGACGGGCGCGGGGCCGCAGACGATTGAAGCCGCGATCGCCACCGCGACAGCGGCGGCCGACGACTGGGCCGCGCGACCGGTGGCCGAGCGGGCGGACATCCTGCGCCGGGCCGCCGATCTCTACGAGGCCAATGCCGCCGAGTTCTACGTGCTGTGCGCCCGCGAAGCCGGCAAGGTGCTGGCGGACGCAGTGAGCGAAGTGCGCGAAGCGACCGACTTCCTGCGCTATTACGCGACGGAAGCGGAGCGCCTGCGCAAGGGGGCGCCGCTCGGCGTCGTCACCTGTATTTCACCCTGGAACTTTCCGCTGGCGATCTTTACCGGGCAGGTCGCGGCAGCACTGGTGGCCGGCAATGCCGTGCTGGCGAAGCCGGCCGAGGCGACGCCGCTGATCGCCGCGCGCGCCGTCGCGCTGCTGCACGAAGCCGGCGTGCCGGAGGGCGCGTTGCAGCTCGTGCCCGGGCGGGGCGGCACGGTGGGCAAGGCGCTGACCGCCGACCCGCGCATCGCCGGCGTCGTGTTCACCGGCTCGCTGGCGACGGCCAAGGCGATCGACCACGCGATGGCGGACAATCTCGACCCGGGCGCCCCGCTGATCGCCGAGACGGGCGGGCTCAATGCGATGATCGTCGACACGACGGCCCTGCCCGAGCAGGCGGTGCGCGACATCCTGACCTCGGCGTTCCAGTCGGCGGGGCAGCGCTGTTCGGCCCTGCGGGTGCTCTACCTGCAGGAAGAAACCGCCGACAAGGTGCTGGAGATGCTGCTGGGCGCCATGGACGAGCTCGCGGTCGGCGACCCGGCGGTGCTCGCGACCGATGTGGGGCCGGTGATCGATGCGCGCGCCGAGGCCAGGATCGACGCGCATATTGCGCGCTACGCCGAACGGGGGGCGGTGCTGAAGCAGCTTGCGACACCGATCGGCGGCACGTTCGTCGGGCCGGCGGTGCTCAAGGTCGGCGGGATCGGCGAGCTTACCGAAGAGATCTTCGGGCCGGTGCTGCATGTCGCGACCTTCCGCGCGGACCAGCTCGACAAGGTGATCGACGACATCAATGCCGCCGGCTACGGGCTGACCTTCGGCCTTCATACGCGGATCGACACGCGCGTCGACTATGTGAGCCACCGGATCAGGGCCGGCAATATCTATGTCAACCGCAACCAGATCGGCGCGGTGGTCGGCTCGCAGCCCTTTGGTGGCGAGGGCCTGTCGGGCACCGGCCCGAAGGCGGGCGGACCGCATTATCTGCCACGGCTGTCGCGGCCGCTCGAACTGCCACCGCCCTCGACGGCGACCAATGTGATGTCGGGGCTGTCGGTGGGGTTCGCCATCGCCGCGGTCGACCAGGTGCGCGTCGTCTATGAGAAAATCGCGCCGCGGGCGCTCAAGCAGAAGATGCCGGGGCCGACGGGCGAATCCAACGTGCTCGAAACGCATCCGCGTGGCGTGGTGCTCTGCCTCGGCCCCGACGAGGAATCGGCGCGGCGGCAGGCGCAGCTCGCGCTCGCACACGGGAACGCCGTTCTGGTGGTGGCCTATGGCGGGCCACGCATCGCCGATGAGCTGGGCAAGGACGGCGCGGCGATCGGCGGCGTCGAGCGGCGGCTGTCGCCGGCAGTGATCGAGGCCGGGCTGCAAGTCGACGCCATCATGCATTTCGGCACGCCCGAGGCGCTGAGACCGTGGCGCCAGGCGCTGGCCCGTCGCGACGGTCCGATCGTGCCGCTGATTGCCAGCGAAGCGGATGCCGGCCGGCTGATCCTCGAGCGGCATATCTGCATCGACACGACGGCATCGGGCGGCAATGCGGAGCTGCTGGCGGGGATGTGCGCGGGAACGTGAGGGGTTGGGTTCCGCCGGAGCTGAGAGACGGCAGCAAGCGCTGAGTTCCATCCCCAGCGAAAGCCGGGGCCTATTCATCAGCTGGAGCAAGGGGAGAGCCGGGTCCCAGCTTTTGCCGGGATGACATGCGGTGGCTGGGGAGAAGGCCATCGAGCCGGCCGCCCTGGGCACCGTCAGCTCCAGAAGGTCAAATAGGGTTTGTCTTCGGCGATGCGGAGGAGGTAGAGCGCGAGTTCCATGAGGTGATAGTCGCCCCACATGCACGATTCGTTGCAGGGGGTCGTGCGGCCGGCTGGAACGTTGTCCCAGCCGTTGGGGCGGTGGTAGATGGCGTGAAGCAGAAGGCCCTGGTGGTCGGGGCTCGTACTGAGATAGGGCTCGGCGAAGAGGGTGGCGCTCGCGCAGAGACCGGCCTGCCGGTAGCGGTCGTTTTCGAGGTGACGGCCGAGGCGGAGCAGAGCCTGGGCGCCGATGGCAGCGGCGGAGCTGTCGACGGGTTCGTGATCGTTGAAGGGATCGGCGGGGCGGCCCTGCCAGTCGCCGAGGCGATGGAGGGCGGGGGCGCCCGTGTCCCAGTAGGGGATGCCATCGGCCGCGGTGGCGTGGTCGATATAGAAATCGCAGGTGGCTTCGGCGGCCTGGCGCAATGGAGCGGTGACGACCGCCCTGCCCCCATGCGGGACGAGCTCGGCATCGTCGAGGATAGAAAGGAATTCGAGTTGTTCGGCAAAGCCGAGCATGGCCCAGGCGAGGCCGCGGGTCCAGGTGGAGAAAGGCGAGTAACCCTGCTGGGTGGCGGGGCAGCGGTAATTGCCGTCGGTGACGTTGAAGACGCTTTCGTGCGCGACGCGGCCGCGCAGGTCGTAGGCGTCGCGGCCTTCGCCGTAATAGACGCCGAAGCGCGCGGTGGCCTGCGCGTGCCGCAACAGGCGATCGAGCAGCGAGATGCGGGTGTCGTTCTCGCCCATCAGCGCATGGCCGAGGCGGTGGGCGACGGCGAGGGCGCGCAGGGTGCGGATGGTGTCGACGAAGAGCGAATGCGGGCCGTTGAACGAATGAATGAAGCCGCCGCCATCGACGATGGGCGTCCAGCGCGCGGCCTGCACGGCGCCCGAGAGCTTGAGCGCGAGCGCGTAATAGTCGCGCTCCCATGCGGTGGCGGCGATGCGACCTTCGTCGGCGAGGCGCAGCAAATTGCCGTAGGTGCTGACATTGTTGAAGCCGTGGTCGTGGACGCCGATGTGGGAGACGTGCGGCGCCATCGCCTCGACGGTGCGCGTGCGGCCGATGCGGAGGAACTCCTCGTCGCCGGTGGCGTCGAACTGGAGGATGGCGGCGCCGAACTGGAAGCCCTGCGTCCATTCGGTCCAGCCGCGGCTGGTGTATCGGCCGTCGACGGTGAAGACGGGCGCGCCGGCCGAGGGTTGCCAGGTGGCGTCGATGGCGCGGATCTTGCCGGCGGCGTGCGCGAAGACGTTGCGCGCGGGGGCGGCGAGAGCTGCGGCGGTGAGGCTTGCGTCGATCTTCATTGCCGGGGGCTCCGCGGGCCTTCGCCCAGATTGGCGCGGAACATCTGGGGCGGCAGCGGGGTGCGGCCGCGGATGATGTCGGCGCCCTTCTCGCCGACCATGATGGTGGGCGCGTTGGTGTTGGAGGAGGGAATGCGGGGCATGATTGAGCTGTCGCAGACGCGGAGGTTGTCAAGGCCGCGGACGCGCAGATCGAGGTCGACGACGGCCATGTCGCCGGTGCCCATCCGGCAGGTGCCGACGGGGTGGTGGTCGGTCTTGGCGTTGGCGCAGCCATAGTCGAAGAGCTGCGCGTCGGTGGTGAGGTCGGGGCCCGGCAGGCGTTCGGCGAGCACGTAGGGCCTGAGCGCGGGCTGGCGCATGATCTCGCGGGCGAGCTTGAGGCCGGCGATCGACATCCGGCGGTCGTGCGGATCGGCCCAGTAATTGGGATCGAGCAAGGGGGCGGCGGCGGGATCGGCGGAGGCGAGACGCACGGTACCGCGCGAACGCGGATGCAGGTAGGCCGAATTGAGCGTGACGCCGGCATTGGCGAGGCGCGCCACGCCAGCCTCGATGCCCGAGCCGAGACCGAGGTGGAACTGGATGTCGGGCGAGCGCGCGGCGGGATCGGCGTACCAGAAGCCGCCGGTTTCAAACAGGCTCGAGGCGACCGGGCCGGTGCGGAACACCACATATTCGAGGCCGGCCCACAGCGTGCGGTGAAGCCTGGCGACATTGTCGTAGGTGTGGTCGCCGGTGCATTCGGCAACGACGAACAGGTCGAGGTGGTCCTGCAGGTTCTCGCCGACGCCGGGGAGGTCGTGTCTGACCTCGACGCCGACGCTGCGCAGATGATCGGCGGGGCCGATGCCCGATTGTAGCAGCAGCTTCGGCGAGCCCATGGCGCCGGAGGAGACGATGACTTCGCGGTCGGCGCGGACGATGTCGCGACCGGCGATCTCGACGCCGACAGCGCGGCGGCCTGCGAGCACGATGCGGGTGACGAAAGCGCCGGTGCGCACGGTGAGATTGGAGCGCGAGCGGATGGGCTCGATATAGGCCATGGCGGCTGAGGAGCGGCGGCGGTTGCGCTGGGTGAGCTGGTAGAAGCCGACGCCCGCCTGCTTCGCGCCGTTGAAATCGGGATTGTAGGGGATGCCGAGCTCCTGGCCGGCACGGATATAGGCGTCGCAGATGGGAAGCGGCGCGGCGGGCATGGAGACGCCGAGCGGTCCGCCATAGGCGTGGAAGTCGTCGGCGAAACGCTGGTTGTCCTCGGCGCGCTTGAAGTAGGGCAACACGCTGCGATAGTCCCAGCCGATGCAACCCTCCTCGGCGGCCCATACATCGTAATCGGCGGCATTGCCGCGGGTATAGATCTGCGCGTTGATGGTGGAGCCGCCGCCGATGATGCGGGCCTGGGTGAAGCGCAGAACGCGGTTCTTCATGTGGCGCTGCGGCACGGTGGACCAGCCCCAGCTGGCGACCCCCTTTGTCATTTTGGCGAAGCCCGCGGGCATGTGGAACAGCGGATTGCCGTCGCCGCCGCCGGCTTCGAGCAGCAGCACGGTGATGTCGGGGTCTTCGGTCAGCCGGTTGGCGAGCACGCAGCCGGCGGGTCCCGCGCCGGTGATGATGTAGTCGTAATTCATGCGCCGGCTCCGGCGGTGGCGGGGGCCGCCGCCAGATCGGTGGCGGTGATGTGATCGGCGACGCGCAGGGCCTGCGCCGCGATGGTGAGCGCGGGGTTCACCGCCGCCGAGGAGGGCAGGAAGCTTGCATCGACGACGAAGAGATTGTGGTGGTCCCAGGCGCGGCAGCACGGATCGAGCGGTGCCGTCGCCGGATCATCGCCCATGCGTACGGTGCCGCATTGGTGCGAGGGCGTGCGGCGATCGAAGGTGCGCGAGAGGACCAGCGGGAAGCCGGCGCGACGGAGCACCGCCTTGAGTTTGTCGACCAGCCGCCGATGGGCCTGCCAATTGGTACGCTGCCATTCGAGCACGATGCGTTCGCCGTCGACGCGCACCCGGCTCTCGGCCAGCGGCAGATCTTCGCTCATGGCGAGGAAGTCGATGGCGTGGCGCGAAAGCTGGTTCAGCGCCCATTCGGGCATGCCGGGCATCTCGGCCTTGAGGATGGCGCCGGAAACGCGGCCGAGCAGCTGCACATTGCCCAGCGGCAGGCCGCCGGCACCGTCGCCGAGGTAGAAATCGTTGAGGCCGAAGGTCTTCTGGTAGATCGAGTCGTTGCGAAAGAGGGGCGACACCGCGAGCACCGCGGTGAGGTTGTGGTTCATGAAGTTGCGGCCGACCTGATCGGAGCGATTGGCGAGGCCGGAGCGCAGCAGGATCGCGGCGGACTGAACGGCGCCAGCCGAGACAATGACGAGCCCGGGGCGGAGGGTTTTCTGCTCGCCGTGCTCGAGAAAGTCGACCGCATCGACGCGGCCGCCCTCCCCCGCGACGAGGTTGCGGGCCCTGGCGCCGGTGACCAGCGTGACGTTGGGATGGCGCAGGGCGGAGGAGAGGGCGGCGGTTTCCGCATCCATCTTGCCATCGTCGCTGTTGGGATGGGCGTCCCACGGGGTCTTCGCCTTGTTGAGCCAACGGTCGAGATCGAGGCCGAGCGGGAGGGAGGCGGGATGGAGGCCCTGCGCCTCGAGGCGGTCGCGCACGGTCGCGACGGGCGGCTCGTCGGGGATCGGAGGATGCGGATAGGGCGCCGAATGCGGCGGTTCCGTCGGATCCTCGCCCAGCGCGCCGCGGACCTGATAGAGCGCCTCGGCACGACTGTACCATGGTTCCAGTTCGTCGTAGCCGAACGGCCAGGCCGGTGAGAGACCACCCAGATGTTCGAGCGGCCCGAAGTCTTCGCGGCGGAAACGCGCAAGGACCGCGCCATAGAATTTCGAATTGCCGCCGACATTGGAGTAATTGCCGGGATTGAACGCGACGCCCGCCGCGTCATACCAGTTTTCGCGTGGGCGGAAGAAACCACGTTGGAAGATGGCGCGCTGATCGCGGTTCTCGGGACGATCGGGCAACCGCTCGCCCGCTTCGAGGATGGTGATGCGCGCGCCCGACGGCGCGAGGCCGGCGGCAATGGTGGCGCCGCCGATGCCCGAGCCGATGATGACGATGTCGGGCGCGGCGCCGGCCATCACCATTCGCCCTTGAAGGACGGAGGTCGCCTGGCACTGAAGGCGTCGACGCCTTCGCGCAGATCGGCGGTCTTGGCGGCGAGGATCGAGGCGATCGTGTCGACGGCCATTTCGGGCGCATCGCCGGTGGCAGCGGCGATCATCAGCTTGGCGGTCTGCACAGCGGCCGCCCCCCGTTCGGCGACGCGCGCAGCATAGGCCATTGCAACTTCGAGCGCATGCCCGCTGTCGGCGAGCTCGTCGACGAGGCCGAGGGCCAGCGCCTCTTCGCCGGAAAACACCTCGCCCCCAAGCACCATGCGGCGCACCACCTGGGCGCCGAAGCGGCGAACGAGCCGCTGCGTGCCGGACCAGCCCGGCACCATGCCGAGGCCGGTTTCGGGCATGCCGAGGCGGGCCTGCGGTTCGGCGATGCGGATGTCGGCGGTGGCCGCAAGCTCAAGTCCGCCGCCGAGGGCGTGGCCGGCGAGTGCGGCGACGAGCGGCACACGGAGCTCGGCCATGCGGCTGAACACGCGATGACCGACGCGGACCCAATCGAACCCGAATTCGTGCGGCAGCAGCGACGACCAGGCCTTGATGTCGCCGCCGGTGGAGAAGGCCTTGCCTTCGCCGGTGATGACGGCGGCGCGCGCCGCGTGATCGCCCTCGATCTCGCTCAGCGCATCGTCCAGCGCGGCGAGCATGTCGAGATCGAGCGCATTGAGCTTGTCGGGACGGTAGATGGTGATGAGCGCCACGGGACCTTCCCAGGTGAGCGCAACCCGCGGATCAGGCATGAACGTGGTTCCTCTGCGGCTTCAAGGGCAGCGTGAGTCCGATGGGCTCGGGCGAGAAGATATTCTGGGGCATCGTGACGACGTTGCCGGCGATGGCGAGCGGGAACTCGGACTGGGCGAGGATATCGCGCGCGACGTCGACGCCGGGCGCGACCTCGGTGACGAGCAGGCCGTCCGGCGTCAGCTTCATGACGCAACGCTCGGTGACATAGGTCACATCCTGCCCCTGCTCGACGGCGCGGCGACCCGAGAAGGTGACGTGATCGACGGCCTCGACGAGCTTCTTGATCCTGCCTTCCTTCTCGATGACAAGCCGGCCACCCTCGACGGCGAGCCTGGCCCCGGCATTGAACATGCCCGAAAAGACGATCTTCTTCGCCCGGCTGGTGATATCGACGAAGCCCCCGGCGCCGGCCGTGACATGAGGCCGGAAGCCGAGGCGCGAGACATTGACCGAGCCGGTCCTGTCGATTTCGAGGAAGGACAGCAGCGAGGCATCGAAGCCACCGGCCTGGAAATAGGTGAACTGATAGGGCGAGGGCACGAAGGCTTCGGCATTGGAGGCGCAGCCGAAGGCGAAATCGAGCAGCGGGATGCCGCCGACCGCGCCCTGCTCGATGACCCAGGTGACCTCGCCATGCCGGCCTTCCTCGAGCAGGATGCGCGGCACATTGGCCGAGATGCCAAAGCCGAGATTGACCGCGCTCCCCGCTTCGAGCTCCATCGCCACGCGGCGCGCGACGACCTTCTGGATATCGAAGCCGGGCACGCGGAAGCTGTCGAGCGGGCGGAAGATCTCGCCGGAGATGGCGGGATCGTAATGCGTCTGGGTCGTCTGCATCTGGTCGGGATCGACGACGATGTAATCGACAAGAACGCCGGGGATGCGCACATCGTGCGGACGGAGCGAGCCTTGCGTGGTGATGCGCTTGACCTGCGCGATGACGATGCCGCCATTGTTGTGCGCGGCCAGCGCCTGCTCCATGCCGCCGAGATACGCCCCCTCGTGCTCATAGGTGAGATTGCCGCGCTCATCGGCGGTCGTGGCCCGGATGATGGCGATGCTCGGCGCGATGGCCTTGAAATAGAGCCACTGCTCGCCATCGAAATCGACCTTGCGCACGATCGGCTCGGCTGCCGCGGACGGGTTCATGGCGCAGCCCTCGCGATCGGGATCGACGAAGGTGTCGAGACCGACCTTTGTCAATACGCCGGGTCGCCTGGCGGCTGCCTCGCGGTGCATGTCGAACATGATTCCAGACGGGACGTTGTAGGCGGCAATCTCGTCGGTGCCGAGCATCTGCCAGATCAGCGGCGGCTCCGCGCTGGATGGACCGGACGGATAGGACCCGGCAATGACGCGCTTCAGCAGCCCCTGGCGCGCAATGTGATCGACGCCCTTGATGCCGCTCATGTCGCCGGCGGCGATGGGGTGGAGCGTGGTGAGATTGCGCGGATGGCCGGTGGCCTCGAAGCGCTCGCCGATGGCGCGCAGCGTGAGGTCGGGGCAACCGAGACCGCTGGAGGAGGAGACGGTGACGATCGCTTCGTCGGGAATGAGGGCGGCGGCCTGGGCCGGAGTGATCTGCTTGCCTGACACTTACAATCCCGGATCGATGGCGGTGGCGCGGCCGGAGGCGGCGGCCTGCCGCACGGCGAGACCGCTGGCAAGCGACCAGACGCCATCTTCGCCGGTGGCCGAGGGCGCCCCCTGCCCGGCAATGGCCGCGTGAAAATTGCGCAGCGCCCGCTCGTAGAGATTTGTGGGATCGATCGCGAGTTGCGCTTCGCCGGCTTCGGTGCGCAGCGTGACGGTGCCGACCGGCTTCTGAGTCATGACATCGCGGCCGATCAGCGAGCCCGCCGTGCCATGCACCTCGAAGCCGGTACCGGCATAGTTGCTGGTGAAGGCATCGTGGAATTGCGCGAGGAGCCCCGATTTGAAGCGCAGCACGCCCATGACCGCATCGGCAAGCCCGGCCTGCGCCATGCCGCCCTGCTGGGTTGCGGCAATGGCTTCGACCGGATCGTCGCCAAGCACGAAACGCAGCGTGTCGGCGTCGTGCACGGTGATGTCGAGAATGACGCCGCCGCCGGCCTCGGGCCGATCGATGCGCCAGCCTTGAAGGCTTGGCGGCAGATAGACGGCATGGAAGACGCGGGCGGCGAGTGGCGTGCCGATGCGGCCGGCAGCGATGATGTCGCGCATGGCGCGATGGGTGCCGGCATTGCGCAGATGGTGATTGGTGCCCATGACGACGCCGGCCCGACGGCACGCGGCGACCATGGCACGGGCGTCGTCGAGCGTCAGCGCCAGCGGCTTTTCGCACAGCACATGCTTGCCGGCGCGCGCGGCAGCCAGCGTCTGGTCGCGGTGGAGCTCATTGGTGGTCGAGATATAGACGGCGTCGATTTCGGGGTCGCCGACCAGGGCTGCCAGGTCGGTGGTCGACTTTGGAATGCCGTTCGCCGCCGCATAGTGGCGGGCGCGGTCGGGGCTCGCGCTCAGCACCGAGACGATCTCGCCGCCGGCGGCGCGGATGGCGCCGATGACCCATTCGCGCGCAATGTTGCTGCCGCCGATCAGTCCCCATCGAGTCATGACGCAGCCTTGCGCTGGAGCGTGCGCGGCGCGGCGGTACTGTCGCGGACGACCAGATGCGCATGGGTGCGTACGGCTTCCGCTTCGGCACGGCCGGCATTGATCTGCTTGAACAGGAGCTGCGCGGCCTGCTGGCCCATGCGCTGCGGATTGATGGCGACGGTGGTGAGCGCGGGCACGGCGGTGCGCGCTTCGATGACGTCGTCGAAACCGACGACGCTGAAATCGGCGCCGGGCTCGAGCTTGCGCGCCCGCAGCCCGTCGCAGACGCCGAAGGCCACCGCATCGTTGAA
This sequence comes from uncultured Devosia sp., assembly GCA_964487765.1. GTDB lineage: Bacteria > Pseudomonadota > Alphaproteobacteria > Rhizobiales > Devosiaceae > Devosia_A. The sequence goes on from CAZASR010000020.1 coordinate 16,583, forward strand.
GCAGAGGGCGGCGCTGACCGGTTCGCCCCCGATGCCCAGCAGGCCGCCGATGGCCTCGACGCCGCCGGCGCGGGAGGCGGAGGACGGGACGACCAGGCGATCGTCGAGCGCGATGCCGGCATGGGCGAGGGCCTCGCGATAGCCGGCGAGACGCTCGACGAACACCTGGGTGTCGGCGAAGCCGCCGACAAAGCCGATGCGGCGGTGGCCAAGGGCGAGCAGATGCGCGACGGCCGCTTGGGCGCCGCCGACATTGTCGGAGAGGAGCGAGGAGAGCCGCGCGCCCGGTATGTTCCGCATGGCGAGGACGACCGGCAGGCCGCTGGCGGCCAGCGGCTCGAGGTCGGCGGCCCTGGTGCCGCGGGCAGGCGAGATGATGAGCCCGGCCACGCCGTGCTCGCGCATGGAGGCGATGAGCTCGGCCTGGCGGTGCACATCCTCGGCCGATTGGCTCATGAACTGCACGTAGCCGCCGGCCTGGACGATCATATCCACGCCCACGGCGAGCTCGGCGAAGAAGCTGTTGGTGAGGTCGTTGACGACGATGCCGACGATCCTGGACCTGGCCTGGCGGAGGGTGGCGGCGCCGCGATTGTAGACATAGCCGAGGTCCTGCATGGCGCGGATGACGCGGGCACGGGTTTGGTCGCGCACCAGCGGGCTGCCCTGGAGGACGAGCGAAACCGTCGATTTCGACACGCCGGCGGCGCGCGCCAGATCGATCACGGTGGTTCGTTGGGCGGACACGCGCACGTTCTCCCGATGACGAGGATTTATTGGAACGTTCCAAATTCGTCAAGAGGCGTGGTGGGGATTGGGGGCGTGAAAGCGGAAGCCGGGTTGGAACGATGCGGATCGCGGGAGATGGCGGGCGAGGATTGGCGGCGACTGACGTGCCGTCGCGCGAGCCGCCACGGCCCGCGGCTCAGCCGAAATCGCCAGCCGGGTGCAGTGGTGCTACTTCTCGGAGCCCACCGCCATTACGGCGCTCAGCATGGCCAAGGCCGCGGCGATGATCAACAGACTCGTCATTTTGCCCTGATCCGGTCCATCCGGATGCAAACGCGGGACGGCGCAGGTGGTTCCGACTCAGCCGTCGCGGCGGCGCGGGCCGTTGGCGAGGTCGCGATCGGCGTTGCGTTCGCGCAATTGCCGCTCGAGCGCGCGGAACCAGTAGTCCTGCTCGCGACCCTGCGGCTTGCCGTCCTGTTCCCACAGGAAATACGCCGTTTCCCGGACCGCCAGCTCGAAGTCCGGATCGCTCCATGGATCGTGCGGACGCTCCTGCATTCACCAGCTCCACATCACCCTGTCCCGAGGGGGAACGCGGCAACGCGCCGGTTCGTCGCAACCAGGGGCGAAAATCATGCGGCGGCGAGTCGGCCTCGGGGGCCGGCGCGGCGAGGCGCGGCGCTAGAGGCGGCCGTAGATGAGGACGACCCGGTTGCCCGGCTCGTCCGCATCGTCGCCGGCATCGATGGGCGGCGCGTCCTCGCCGAGCCCGGTCACCGAGGTGACGGAAGCGGCGTCGACGCCGGCCTCAAGCAGGGCCATGCGAACGGCGGCCGCGCGGCGCAGCGACAGGCTGCGGTTGAGCTCGGCCGGGCCGCGGCTGTCGGAGAAGCCGACGAGAGCGAGCGCGGCCGGCGATGTCGCCAGCTGCTGGGCGATGCGGGCGATCTTGGCGCGCTCCTCGTCGCTCACGCTGGTGCTGGATTGGCCGAAATAGATGCGTTCGAGGATTTGCGGCGGGCGCGGCGCCGGCGGATTGTCGACGATCCGCGCGAGATCGCTGCGAAGGGTGGCGAGCGCATCGGCCGGCGGCAGCGCGTCGACGCGGGTTTCGAGCGCCGCCAGCGCCGTGCGGAGCTCGGCAATGTCGGCGCGGACGACGCTGGTGTCGGTCGCCGGCAGGGCGGCGACCTCCTGGCGCAGGGCCTCGAGCTGTTCGGAGAGCGCAGTCACCTCGGCGCTGCCCGCGCGAGTGGCGAGCGAGGCGCGGAGGTCGTCGACCTGGGTCGCGAGATCGGAGGTCTGCGTGCGGACGGCGACGAGATCGGCATCGGACTGATCCACCTGGGTGCCCAGATCGGTCACGCGGGTGTCGAGGGCAGTGACCGCGTCGGTGGTCGCGGCAGCGGCGACGCCGGTCTTGAGGGTTTCGACATCGGCGGTGACCGTGCCGAGATCGGCGGTGACGTTCCCGAGATCCGTGGTGACGGTGCCGAGCCGGGTTTCGAGGTCGGCCGCGACGGTGCCGAGGCGCGTCTCGAGGGGGGCGATGTCGGGCACGGTGAGCGCGGCGAGCTGCGCCGCAAGCGCATCGAGCCGGCCGCTCAGGCTATCGGGGCCGGTGGCGACGACGCCGGCCAGCGTGGTTTCCGCCGTGCCGAGGCGGCCGTCAAGCGCTTCGAGCTGGCCGACGATGCCGGCAATGTCGGGCACCTCGATGGCGGCGACCTGCCCGGACACGTCATCGAGACGGGATGCGAGCTCGTCGACCCGCGCCGGCGCAAAGTCGCCGATCTGGGCCTTGAGCCCGTCGAGGTCGCTACGAAGGCCGGCAATGTCGGTCTCGATGGCGGTGAGATCGGCGGGCGGAGCGATGTTGCCCACCGTACCCTCCACGGCGGCAAGCCGCGCCTCCAGCTCCTCGAGGCCGGGGACGGTGAAGTTCGCGAAGCGCTGCTCGAGGCCGTCGAGATCGGCGGCGAGCGCGTCGACGCGCTGCTGCACCGGGCCGAGGTCGGGCACGGCGAGGCTCGCGACTTGCTGCTTCAGCCCCTCCAGATCGGACGAAAGCGCATCGAGGCGCTGCTGCACCGGACCCAGATCGGGAACCTGCAGCGCGGCAAGCCTGGTTTCGAGCTCGGCCTGGCGCTGTTCGAGCGCGGCCATGGCAGCGGCGGAATCGACGTCGGCCAGACGCGCTTCGAGCTCCTGGCCGCGCGCGTCGACGGTCGACAGGCTGTTGCTGACGCTCCAGATCCAGAACAGGGAAACGAGAATGAGCAGCCCGAGGACGACAATCCCCCACAGCAGTCGATTGTCCCGAACCTGTTCAGCCATTGCATCCCCCCGACGCACGCACCGCGTCGACAGGTTCGCCCATGAAACGCCGCTTGTACAGGGCGCAAAGCCCCGCATTCCGCGCCTTTTCCCGCCCGTTGCCGGGTGGCCACGGAGCGAAGCGTGAAAAACCACCCGCGACCGGGCGCGAGCGATTCGGGCTGGCGCGCGAACCCATGAACGCCGCTGCATCCTGTCGCGGGTAGAATGCCCTGTTATCGGCCGGGCCGACGGGAACCGACGGAAGTGAGCGTAGTTGGCCCGTCATGCTCCGCGACCGACCTCCCTCCTCTCCCGGAGCAACAGCGCTTACTGGAGGCGCCCTCAGGGGCGCCTCCCTTTGTGAGCCAAGCCGGGTGGAGCGCCGACGCTATTGCGGGCCGATGTCGGCGGCCGGGCCCTGCACGGCTTCGAGCCAGCGGGGCGGGCGTTCGATCAGGCGGCGCACGGCGGGCGGCCCGTCGCCTTCATGCAAGGCGCGCAATTGTTCGCTGACATTGGCGTCCGCCTTGGTGAGCCGCATGTTGTGGCGGACATATTCGGTCCAGGTCGGGGCCTCGTAGGTTTCGACCCACATCCGCGGGTCGTTCAAATCGCGAAACAGGCGCCAGCGGCGGGCCCCATCGCGGCGCCTGATGCGGCGACGCTCGGTCATCACGCGCATGAAGGCGGGGAGGTTGGCGGGGTGGATGCGGTAGGTGATCTCGACCAGGATCGGGCCGCTGCGCGGCGCGACGTCCAGTTCGAGCCGCGGCGTCTGCCAGCGATTGAGCGGGTCGAGATCGAGGTCGGTGCGCGCCGGCAGGGGCAGCGCGAGGCCGAGCACGGCACCACCGAGGAGGCAGACCGACGCCACGAGGAAGGCGGTGGGGAGGCCGGCGTTCTCGGCCAGCAGGCCCCAGATCCAGCTCCCCAGCGCCATGCCGCCGAAGGTCGCCGTCTGGTAGGCGGACAGGGCCCGGCCGACAACCCAGCGCGGCGAGGAGAGCTGCACCGAGACATTGAACAGCGACAGCGCCAGCACCCAGCAGGCACCGCCGATCAGGAGGCCTAGGCCGGCGAGAATGGCGGACGGGCTGACGGCGAGGATGAGGGCGCAGATGGCAAAGCCCGCGAAGGCGAGGCGCACTTGCGACTCGGCGGGGATCGACTGCTGCAGGCGGGCGCTCATGAGGGCGCCACCCACCGCGCCCATGCCGAAGGCGCCGAGCAGGATGCCATAGGTCAGCGGACCGCCACCGGGCAGGGTCGCGGCGGTGACCGGCAGCAGCGCCAGAATGGCGATGGCGGCGAGGCTGAAGACGAAGCTTCTGACGATGACGGTGGTGATGTTGGGCGACATCGCGACATAGCGAAGCCCCGTCACCACGGCGTAGCCCATTTCCTCGCGCGGCAGTGTGCTGGTGGCGCGGGCGGGCGGCTTCCAGGCAAGGAGCGCGACAACGAGGCCGACATAGCTCAGGGCATTGACGGCGAAGGCCGCGGCGGCGCCGGCGGCGGCGACGATGAGCCCGCCGACGGCCGGACCGAAGCTGCGCGAAAGATTGAAGCCGATGCTGTTGAGAGCGACGGCCGAAGGCAGCAAGGGCCGCGGCACGAGCTCCCCGACCGAGGCCTGCCAGGACGGGTTATTGAAGGCCAGACCGCAACCGATGAGAAAGGTGAAGAACAACAGGAACCAGGGCGTGACCAGCCCGGTATAGGTGACGACGACCAGCAGCGCCGACACCACCAGCATGAAGATCTGGGCGGCCAGCATCACGCCCTTGCGGCTGAAGCTGTCGGCGATGGCACCACCCAGGAGCGAGAAGAGCATGATGGGCAGGGTGGTGGAGGCCTGCACCAGCGCCACCATATCCACCGACGAGGCGATGGAGGTCATCAGCCACGCCGCGCCCACGCCCTGGATCAGGCCGCCGAAGCTCGAGGCCAGATTGGCGATCCACAATGTGCGGAAGACGGGCTCCCGCAGCGGAGCGAGAGGAGATATCCCGCTCAATCAGGACTTCGAAGCGTGCTCGGGCTTGCCACGGCGCTCGGTGGACGCGAGCTCCTCGAGTTCTTTTTCGCTCATTGATTTATACATCGACTTCGATGCCCCCTTGAGATCGCCGACCTTCTGGTCGCCGCGCTTGGCGGACAGCGCGGCGCCGGCCGCCTTCTGCTGTGACTTGGATTTGGCTGGCATTTGTCTCTCCTAATTGTGCGGCATGCAAGGCTCGTGCGTCCAACCTTGCGCCGCGCCGGAAAGTTCCCAGGCGGTGCCAAGGCCCCCGGCGGCCCCACTCTGGCCGCGTGGAACTTCGTGAGATTAGCAGCGTTTGACGCCCGCCGGGGGATGAATGGCAGACAGCGGGCGTCTCACATCACTGCAGGATCGGCTCCAGCTTGCCCTCAATGCGGGCGGCATGGGCACATGGTCCTCGAACCTCGCGACCGGCGAGCAAGTATGGGATGATCGCCAGTATGCCCTGTTCGGCCTGCCCAAGGGCGCGGCCGTCACACGCGAGCTGTTCCTCAGCATGGTGGTGCCCGAGGACCTTCCCCTGATCGAGTTCAAGAGCGAGGACCTGGTGCCGCAGGCGCGGCACAACAGCCAGTTCCGCATCCGGCGGGCAGATGGCGAGTTGCGCTGGATCACGGCACACAGCCTGACCCGGGTGAACGAGGACGGCGAACCGCTCGAGCTGGTCGGCGTCAATTGGGACTCGACGGCACAGAAGCGGGCCGAATTCCGGCTGGTGGAAGCCGAACGCCGGCTGGCGCTGGCGACCGAGGCCGCGTCGATCGGCATCTGGGACTGGGACCTCGTCACCGAGGCGTTCTTCTACTCGCCGCTCGCGCGGCGCATCTATGGCTTCACGCCCGACGAGACGATCACCTTCGAACGGCTGCGCGAACGCACCCATCCGCACGATTATCGCCATGTCGAGCCGATGCTCGCGCGCGCGCTCGATCCCCAGCAGCGCGGGCGTGACAGCTATCGCTACCGGATCACCCGGGCCGACACCGGCGAAGAGCGCTGGCTGCTGGCCCATGGCGGTGCGGTCTTCGCCGAGGGCCGGCCGGTTCGCTATACGGGCACGCTGCAGGACATCACCGACGAGGTGCGCGTGCAGGAAAGGCTGGCCGACGAACAGGCGCGGCTGCAACTGGCGCTGAGCGCCGCGGACCTCGCTATCTGGGAACTCGATATCGCGACGAACCGGGTGACGGCGTCGCCCGAACTCAACCGCCTGTTCCGCTTCGCCGACGACGCGGCGCCCGGAATCGATGCATTCCGGGCGACCTATGCCCCTTGCGAATGGGACCGGGTCGAGGCCGAATCGGCCCAGAGCTTCGCGAGGGGCGACAAGACGATCCGCTTCGAGGCGAAGCACCAATGGCCCGATGGCGTGGTCAAATGGATCGGCATTCGCGCCCGCGTCGTGGTGGACCAGGAGGGCGCCCCCACCCGCGTCATCGGCGTTGCGATGGATGTCACCGAGCGCCGCCGCTACGAGCAACAATTGCAGCTCACGGCGCGCGAACTGCAGCACCGCGTCAAGAACAATTTGGCGGTGGTCCAGAGCATCGCGGTCCAGAGCTTCCGCAGGAGTGCGAGCAAGGAAGAGGGAATCGCCGTGTTTGCCGGCCGCCTGCGGGCGCTGGCGACGGCCACGGAACTGCTCACCCGGGCCAATTGGGAGGCGGTGCCGGTTGCCGACATCGTCGAGGAAATCCTGCGTCCGTTCTGGGACGAGCGGGGGAGCCATTTCGTGGTCGGCGGCGCCCATGTGCGCATCCCCAGCAATATCGCGGTAACGCTCGGCATGGCGCTGCACGAGTTGAGCACGAATGCCGTGAAATATGGCGCGCTCTCGAACGACGACGGCATGGTGGCGGTGCGCTGGAATACAAACGGCACGGGCATGATTCTCGACTGGCGTGAAACCGGCGGCCCGCCCGTGGTGGCACCGTCGCATGACGGCTTCGGCACGAAGCTGTTGACGCACGGACTGTTCGACGACGGCACGGGCCATGTCGAGCTGACGTTCGAACCCGCCGGCGTGCATTGCACCATCGCGATCCACGCGGTGCGGTAAGTCGCACGGCCTGGGCGAAGCGAGCCTATTTCTTGCGGCGGGCGACGAGGACGTCGCAGGAGACTTCGGCCATGATGTCCATGGCGGTGCTGCCGAGAAGGACGTTCATCAGACCCTGGTGGCCATAGGTACCGGTGACCACCAGGTCGATGTCGCGGTCGGTGACATATTTGGCGAGGATCGGGGCGGGAGCGCCAAGCTCGGCGATGATCTCGACCTGGCCAGCGGCGGCCCTGCCAGCCACTTCCTCGAGCAGGGCCCGGCATTCCTCCATGACGGAGGGCCGCATGTTACGCTCGAGCTCGCGCGGATCGCCGGCGAGGCCGCGATAGGGAACGTCGAAGGCATTGAAGAGCGTCAGCCGGCCCGGGCCGAACAGGTCGAGCGCGAGCTGGAGCGCGGCATGCGACGTATCGGTCAGGTCCGAGGCGACGACCACGCGGCGCGGCGCGTCGGTGAGGCGCTTCTTGACCACGAGGACGGGAGCGCTTGCCTGTTTGGCAAGCTCCGGCACGAGGTCGCCGAGCTCGTCGCGGCCATAGACGTCTTCGCGGGCGATGCCGGTGATGATGAGGTCGGTCTTTTCGCGGGCGGCGGCCTCGAGCACGATGTCCACGGGCTTGCCGGCCCGCACGTCGATGGCGGTCTCGACGCCCTCCCAGCCGGGATAATCGAAATGCAGCTTGCGCCGCGCGACCTCCAGCGGATCGGCGCCCCGACGCCAGGACGGCTGATCGCCCGAAACCAGCGGGCGCTCCTCGACCGCATGGACGATCAGCAGCCGGGCGCCCCAGCGCCGGGCGAGATTGACGGCGCGATCGAAGGCCCTGTCGGACCGCGCCGCCAGATCGGTGGCCAGCGTCACATGGCGAATGCGTTGCGGGTCTGACATCGCTCGTGCCTCCGGGGATGCGCGGGGCACGGTGGCGCAAAGCCGCCGACAAGGCAAGCCGGCCCGACCGGCTCCGCGGGGAGGGCCGCGACGAACGCGACGGCGGTCGATCCACAAGGCTGAGCGGTCGATGTGACGTAGCCACAAGCGCGGTAGTTGCCCAGTCAATCCCGATCTGCAACATGAGCCCCCATGCCAGCGAACGCCCTTCTGCTGCTTCCCCTCATCCTGCCGTTCGCGGGAAGTCTCGTCGTCGCCTGCCTGCCGGCGGACGCCCGGCGGGCGGCGGTTCTGATTTCGGGCTTCGTGGCGGTCGCGGGGGCGGCGGTCACGCTCTATGTCTATGGCGACATCGCCGCAGGCGAGGTGCTGCGCTACCAGATTCAGTGGCTGCCGCAGTTCGGGCTCAACATCGTGGCGCGGATGGACGGGCTGGTGTGGCTGTTCATGGTGCTGATCAGCGGCATCGGCGGGCTGGTGGTGCTCTATGCCGCCTATTACATGTCGCCGCGCGATCCGGTGCCGCGCTTCTTCGCGTTCTTGCTGGCCTTCATGGGCGCCATGCAGGCCATGGTCATGTCGGGCAACATCATCCAGCTGGTGGTGTTCTGGGAGCTCACCAGCATCTTCTCGTTCCTGCTGATCGGCTACTGGCACCACAACGCCAATGCCCGCGACGGCGCGCGCATGGCGCTGGTCATCACCGGCGCGGGCGGCCTCGCGCTGTTCGCGGGGATGCTGATGCTCGGGCAGATTGCCGGCAGCTATGATCTCGACGTCGTCCTCACCGCCGGCGACAAGATCCGCGCGCATCCGCTCTACCTGCCGACGCTCATCCTGGTGCTGCTGGCGGCCTTCACCAAGAGCGCGCAGTTCCCGTTCCAGTTCTGGCTGCCCCGGGCCATGGCGGCGCCGACGCCGGTGTCGGCCTACCTGCACTCGGCGACGATGGTGAAGGCGGGGGTGTTCCTGCTGACGCTGCTGTGGCCGGTGCTGTCGGGAACCTGGGCCTGGTTCTGGATCGTGACCTATGTGGGGCTCGCGACGCTGCTGCTGGGCGCCTATTCGGCGATCTTCCAGCAGGACCTGAAGGGCGTGCTCGCCTATTCGACGGTGAGCCATCTGGGGCTGATCACGACGCTATTGGGGATGAACACGCCGCTCGCCCTGGTGGCGGCGGTGTTTCACATCGCCAACCATGCGACGTTCAAGGCCTCGCTGTTCATGGCGGCGGGCATCATCGACCACGAGACGGGAACGCGCGACATCCGCCGGCTCAGCGGGCTCAGGCGCTACATGCCGATGACGACGACGCTCGCCATCGTCGCCAGCGCGGCGATGGCCGGCGTGCCGCTGGTCAACGGCTTCCTCTCCAAGGAGATGTTCTTCAGCGAGACCGCGCTGCGCAATCCGATCCCCTTTGTCGACATCTCGCTGCCGGTGGGCGCGATCATCGCGGGCGCGTTCGCGGTGACCTATTCGCTGCGCTTCATCCACCAGGTCTTTTTCGGCCCGCCGCCGGAGGGGCTCGACCGGGAGCCGCACGAGCCGCCGCCGCTGATGCGGCGCCCGATCGAAATCCTGGTGTTGCTGTGCCTGCTCGTCGGCATCGTTCCGGCGGTGGCGATCGGGCCGTTCCTGTACACCGCCGTCACCTCGGTGCTGGGCTCGAGCGTGCCCGAGTACAGCCTCAAGGTCTGGCACGGCGTCAACACGCCACTGATCATGAGCATGATCGCGATCGCGGGTGGAGTGCTGCTCTATGTGCTGCTGCAACGATATCTCGCGCGCGGCATTGAGGGCGCGCCGTTCATTGCGCGGCTGGCGGGCCCGCGCATCTTCGAGCGGCTGCTGATCCTGCTGTCGGTGAAGTGGGCCCGCGCGCTCGAGCGGCTGTTCGGCACGAGGCGGCTGCAGCCGCAACTGGCGATCCTCGCGGCGGTTGCCGTACTGGCGGCGCTGGCGCCGACGCTCGGCGGGATCGGGCCGGTCGCGCTTTCGCTCGAGGGGTTCGATCCGGCGCTGGCGATCGTGTGGGCCATCGGGATGACCTGCGCCGTGGGGGCCGCGACGCAGGCGAAATATCACCGGCTGATGGCGGTGATGCTGCTCGGCGGGGCGGGCCTCGCCACCTCGATCACCTTCGTATGGTATTCGGCGCCGGATCTGGCGCTGACGCAGCTGCTGGTCGAGGTGGTGACGACGATCCTGATCCTGCTCGGGCTGCGCTGGCTGCCCAAGCGCTTCGAGGATGCGGGCATCGATCCGCTCAGCAAGTTCAGCCTGCGCCGGCTGCGCGACCTCGCTTTGGCGATCGCAGCGGGGAGCGGACTGGCGTTCCTGTCCTATGCCGTGATGACGCGCGACGTGGCCGACAGCATTGCCGGGTTCTTCCTCGACAATGCCTATGCCGAGGGCGGCGGGCGCAATGTGGTCAATGTGATCCTCGTCGATTTCCGCGGCTTCG
>CAZASR010000021.1:0-27053 GCA_964487765.1 uncultured Devosia sp.
TGGACCAATGGTCCCGCCTCGCCCGCTCTTTCCCCCTGGGGGAAGGAGCACCTCCCCTGAGCGGCGGGTCGAGCCCCGCCAGCGCTTCCGCTCGCCCGAAAAAAGGAGACTCTCATTCTAGTCCAGTTCGGGCCGCAGCAATCGCTCGGCCAGCAATCGAAATGCCGGACCCAGCTCCGCCACCGACTGCGCGCGGCGCCCGATGCCGTCGCCCGCCGCGAAAAGCAATTGCGTCATCGGCCGGGCGCGCGCGACGCCGGCCGCCGCGAGTTCGGCTTCGACCAGCCTCCCCAGTTCCGTCTCCAGCGCCGCGAATTGCCGCGCCCAGCCGCGATCGTGCTCGCCATAGAGTTCGTCGGCATGCGGCGAGATCTCGAGCACCCGCCGCACGGCCTTGTGCTTGTCCGTCATCGCGGCGGCAATTCTCTGCACGACATCGCCGTCGCCCTGCAACGCCCGCACGAACCGGGCGCGCCAGTCGCCGACGAGCCGCTCGAGCAGTGCCGAAAAGACCGCCGTCTTGTCGGGGAAATAGGCGTAGAGCGTCGGCTTGGCGACGCCCGCCTGCCGGGCGATCGCTTCCATGCTGGTGCCGCGCAGGCCGTGCTTGAGCACCAGAGCCAGCGCCGCATCCAGGATTGCCTCTTTGCGCTGCGGGGCGGTCACGGATGCCTCATTGAACGGAGTGAACGATTATCATATGATCCGTTCAATTGTCACGGAGGATCGCATGGCTGATCGCGTTCTGCTCACCGGAATTTCGGGATTCGTGGGCGGCCATGTGGCGCTCGAGCTGCTGCAAGCCGGCTATCACGTGCGCGGCAGCGTTCGGGATCCGGGCAAGGTCGACAAGGTCCGGGAGACCCTCGGCAAGGCGGGGGCCGATCTGGATCGCCTCGATTTCGTCGCCCTCGACCTGCTCTCCGATGCGGGCTGGGATGGCGCGATGGAGGACGTCCGCTATCTGCAACACACCGCCTCGCCTTTCGTCACGCGCGAGCCGAGGGATCGCAACGAGCTGATCCGCCCGGCAGTCGAGGGCACGCGCAGGGCCATTGCCGCCGCCCTTGGTGCCCGGGTCGAGCGGATCGTCGTCACCTCGTCCATGGCCGCCATCATGTATGGCCACGACAAGGCGCGGTCCGCGCCCTTCACCGCTGCCGACTGGACCAATCTCGAAGGCCGCGAGATTTCGGGCTATGTCGAATCCAAGACCCGCGCCGAGCGCGCCGCCTGGGAGTTGATGGACGCCGCGCGCCGGCACGACGACCTCGCGACGATCAATCCGGGCGCCATTTTCGGGCCGCTGCTCGACGACGATCCGGGCACCTCGGTGGGGCTGCTCAAGCGCATGTTCGACGGCAGCCTGCCGGCCGCCGCGCGCATCGGCTTCATCGTCGTCGACGTGCGCGACGTTGCCGCCGCCCATGTGGCCGCCATGACCTCCGAAGCGGCGCGGGGCAGGCGGTTCCCCATGGGCAACGGCACCTTCACGCTGATGGAGATCGCCGCCATCCTCCGCCGTGCCCTGCCCGAGCGGGCGGGGCGGCTGCCGCGCTTCGAGGTGCCCGACTGGCTGGTGCGGCTCGTCGCCAATGTCGATGCCGATGTCCGGGGCAATCTGGGTGAGCTCGGCGTCATCAAGCGGACCGACGCCGCCGGGGTCAGGCGCCTGCTGGGCCGCGACCTCATTGCGGCCGAGGAGGCGACGGCCGCCGCGGCGCACAGCCTCATCGCGCGGGGCCTCGCATGAGCAAAAAGGGGCTAGGCGGGGGGCAAGCGATTGGCTATGTAGCACGCGCCGGCGAACGGGGCTGTAGCTCAGTTGGGAGAGCGTATCGTTCGCAATGATAAGGTCAGGGGTTCGATTCCCCTCAGCTCCACCATCGCCGGATAATCCCGCATTCTGGACATGATCGCTGCCGCGCTTTCGCGGCCGTGCCGGCACATCGTCGGTTGACAGCTTGGCCCCGATTTGAAACGTTTGAATTCCAATTGCAAACGTTGAAAACGGCACCGCTAGGGAGAGGCGATGTCTGGAGCGAAGACGCTCAAGGAGCTGGCGAGCCGGCTCGACGTGTCGATCACCACCGTGTCGCGGGCGCTGGCGGGAGACCCCGCCATCGCGCTCCGGACGCGCGAGCGCGTCTCCGAGGCGGCCCGGCAACTCGGCTACGTCCCCAACCGGGCTGCGCGGGCGCTCGTTTCTGGCCGCAGCAATTTCGTCGGCCTCGTCCTGCCGATCCGCGGGCCCAGGCTCGTCGACTCGTTCCTCGGCGAATTCGTCACGGGGCTCGGTGAGGGGCTGCAGTCGCGCGGCGTCGACCTCATGCTCGCAACGGCCGCAGCGCCGCAGAGCGAATTGCCGGTGCTCCGTCACGTCGTCGAATCCGGGCGGGCGGATGGCGTGGTCATCACCCGCATTGCCGAAACCGACGAGCGGCTCGAGTTCCTGCGGGCGCGCAAGGTTCCCTTCGTCGCCCATGGGCGACTGCTCGACGACGACACCAGCTACAACTGGATCGATACCGACGGCGCTCATGCCTTCAGCGAAGCCTTCGACATGCTCTACGAGCTCGGGCATCGCCGCTTCGGGCTGGTCACGATCTCCGAGCCGATGACCTTCCGGCATCTGCGCCAGGACGGCCTCGCGGCGGCCATCGCCCGACGCTCGGATCCGGCCGTCAGGCTCGACGTCGTCACCGCGCCGCGCTTCGATCGCGGGGCCCGTATCGAGGCGGTCAACCGGCTCCTGCAGAAGCCCGACCGCCCCACCGCAATCATCGGCCTGTTCGACGAGATCGCGCTGACCGTGATGGAGGAGGCGGCGCGTGGGGGGCTCTCGATCCCGCGGGACCTGTCGGTGATCGGCTTCGACAACATCGTCGCCGCCGCCTATGCCCCGCCGGGGCTCACCACCTTCGATGCGCTGATCCGCGATGCTGCGCGTTCTCTCGGCGAAATGCTTGTCGCCGTCATTCGGGAGAAGCCGGCAGCGCCGCTCACGCATTTGCTCAAACCCAAGCTCGTGGAAAGGGCCAGCCATGGCCCCGCCCCGAGGCCACGACGTGCCTGAACCAAAACAATGGGAGGACTAACCAACTATGCATAGGCAACTGAAACTGTTGGCGGGAGCGGCCCTCGCTTTCGCACTCACCGCCGGTGCTGCTAGCGCCCAGGTGTTGTTCTGGTCGAGCCAGGCGGCGCCGGTCGAAGAGACCCAGAAGATGCGTGAGCAAGTGCTCAAGAACTTCCCGGGCGGCGTCGATTTCCAGCCGCAGGAACCGGGTCCGTTCATCACCCGCATCGAGGCCGAGCGCGATGCCGGGTCGGGCTCCATCGGCGTCGTCGGCGCCTTGCATGGCGACCTTGCGACCTATGCCGACAACTGGGTCGATCTGTCCGACGTCGACCTGAGCGGCATCAATGTGAGCCCGGCCTTCCTCGAGCTGGGCAAGCTGGGTACGAGCGAGCAGAAATATCTCCCCTGGATGCAGGCGACCTATGTGATGGCTGCCAACAAGCAGGCGCTCGAATATCTGCCGGAAGGCGCGGACATCAACGCGCTGACCTATGACCAGCTGATCGACTGGGCCAAGGCGATGGCGGAAGCCACCGGCTCACCGAAGTTCGGCTTCCCGGCCGGACCCAAGGGCCTCAAGCACCGCTTCTTCCAGGGCTTCCTGCTCCCCGCCTACACCGGCTCGGAAGTGACGAAGTTCGGCTCGGCGGGGGCCGAGGAGGCGTGGAACAAATTCAAGGAACTCTGGCAGTACACCAACCCGGCGTCGACCAATTACGACTTCATGCAGGAACCGCTGCTGAGCGGCGACGTGTGGGTGGCGTTCGACCACATCGCGCGCCTGGGTGAGGCGTTCAACCAGAAGCCCGACGACTTCGTGGCCTTCCCGGCGCCGGCCGGTCCCGAGGGCCGCGCCTTCATGCCGGTGCTCGCCGGCATGGCGGTGCCCAAGGGTGCGCCGGACATTGCCCAGGCCAAGGAACTGGTCAAATACATGATGCAGCCTGAGCAGCAGATCGCGACGCTGCTTGCCACGACCTTCTTCCCGGTGACGGACGCGGCCATGCCGGCCGACCTGCCCCAATCGGCGCAGGCGCTCGGCCCGGCGGTGACGGCGATGACCAGTGCCCCCGATGCCCTGCCGGCACTGCTGCCGGTTGGTCTCGGCGACAAGGGCGGGCAGTTCAACCAGGTCTATATCGACACCTTCGAGCGCATCGTCCTCGCCGGCCAGCCGGTCCGGCAGGTGCTGGACGAACAGGCCGCTACGCTGCGCCAGTTGATGATCGACGCCAACGCACCGTGCTGGGAACCGGACGAGCCGTCCGACGGTCCGTGCCCGGTCGAGTAAGTTCCTCCCCGGTGCCCGGCGCGCTCTCAAGGCGTGCCGGGCACCACCCTGTCGGCGCCTGCCGCGTCGGCCGGAGGCCCATGACATGAACCCAAAGGCCCTGCCTTACCTGCTGCTCGCTCCCGCGACGCTGTTCCTGCTCGTCTTCTTCCTTTATCCGTTTGTCCAGATCGCCGTCCTCGCCTTCACCACCGATGGCGGGTTCACGACCAGACACTTCCAGACGATGGTGAACAACTGGAAGTTCTGGCCAACATTCTGGAACACCGTCCTGCTTGCGGCCATCGTGGTGCCGCTGCAGCTCGTGATGGCGTTGACCATGGCGACGGTGGTCGCCAAGCTCGAAAAGTCGCGCAACACCATCCTTTATATCTTCACGATCCCGCTCGGCCTGTCGGACCTTGCAGCGGGCATCATCTGGCTCGCGATCTTCGAGCAATCGGGCTTCCTCAATTCGCTGCTGGTTGGCCTTCACGTCATCGACAGGCCGATCCTGTTCCTGGGCTACCAGAATATCGGCATGGTCTTCATCGCCGTGATCCTTGCCGAACTGTGGCGCGCGACCGCCATCGTGATGGTCATCCTCGTCTCCGGCATGGGGCTCATCCCCAAGGAATATTACGAGGCGGCCGAAGTGTTCGGTGCCGGGCCATGGAAGCGCTTCTTCAAGGTGACGCTGCCGATGTTGCGGCCGTCGCTGCAGACGGCGCTGATCCTCAGGACCATCGCGGCGTTCGAGGTCTTCGCCGTGGTCGTCGCACTCGGCGGCACGACCCTGCCGGTGCTCGTCGGCGAAACCTTCAACTGGCAATTCGCACTGCAGGACAAGAATGTCGCCGCCGCCTATGCGCTGGTGATCCTCACCATCTCGATCGCATCGACACTTGTGTTCCTCCGCGTCCTCCGCACGCCGAAGGGAGCGACGGTATGAGCGCCGCCATCGCCACGGGAAGCGACGTCCCGCAGAAGGTCTCGGAAGTCACCTCCGCCGGCAAGTTCCTGTTCTGGGCCGGCGTGGTGCTGCTGTGCGCCTGGGTGCTGATTCCGATCTACCTGCTGATCGTCAACACGCTGTCGGCGCCGCAGGAGGTCACTGCGTTCCCCAAGACCGGGCTGCCGAGCTTCAATTTCGGGTCGGTGCAGTTCTTCCTGTCATTCTCGGGCGTGCTGTGGGCGCTGTGGAACTCGGTGCTCGTCGCGGTACTGACGATGATCCTTTCGATCGCCATCGGCGCGCCCGCCGGCTATACGCTCTCGCGCTTCGATTTCCCGGGCAAATCGACGTTCCGCCTGCTCGTGCTCATGACGCGCGCCTTCCCGCTGCCGCTGCTGGCGCTGCCGATCGCAGTGATGTTCATCCGCGTCGGGCTCGATGACACCCCGGTTGGTCTGGCGCTGGTGCATACGACGCTCGCCATCCCCTTCTCGGTGCTCATTACCTTCTCGCTGTTTTCCGGTATCCCGCTCGAGCTCGAGGAAGCCGCGTGGACGCTCGGCTGCAACCGGGTGCAGGCCTTCCAGAAGGTCGTGTTGCCGCTGGTGCTTCCGGGCATCACCGCTTCGGCAATCTTCGCCTTCACGATCTCGTGGAACGAAGTGTTCGCGGCGGCGGTGCTGACGGTGCAGAACCGTACACTCACCGCCTTCCTGCTGCAGAGCCTGTCGGTGTCGCCGTTGCATCTGCGCTTTGCCGGTGGCGCCGCGCTGGTCATCCCGGCGCTCATCTTCATCTTCGCCGTTCGCAAGTACATGTTTGCGATGTGGGGCATCGCGAACCGTTAGGAGATCCACGATGGCCGAGATCAGGATCAAGGGTGTCGCCAAGAGCTTCGGCTCCTTTCGCGCGCTGCACTCGATCGACCTCACCATCGCCGATCAGGAATTCATGGTGTTGCTCGGCGCGTCGGGCTGCGGCAAGACAACGCTGCTGCGCATCATCGCCGGTCTCGAGACGCCAACCGAAGGGGAGGTCTGGATCGGCGACCGGCGCGTCGACAAGCTGCCGCCGCGCGAGCGCGGCATTGCAATGGTGTTTCAGAACTACGCGGTGTTTCCGCATCTCACCGTGTTCGAGAACATCGCCTTCGGCCTGCGCATGAAGAAGCTGCCGCAGGCCGACATCGAGCGGCGCGTGACCCGAACCGCCGAGCTCATGCATATCGAGCAATTGCTCAAGCGCTATTCCGGTCAACTATCGGGCGGGCAGCGCCAGCGCGTGGCGGTGGCGCGTGCGCTTGCGATGGAGCCTGACGTCATCCTGATGGACGAACCCCTCAGCAATCTCGATGCGCTGCTGCGACTTGAGATGCGGGCAGAGCTCAAGGGCGTACTCGCCGACTCCAAGACCACGACGATCTATGTGACGCACGACCAGGTCGAGGCGATGTCGCTGGCCGATCGCATCTCGGTGATGAATGGCGGCCGCATCGTGCAGGCCGCATCGCCCGTCGAAGTCTATCGCAATCCCTCGGCGCGCTTCGTCGGCAGCTTCATCGGCAATCCACCCATGAATTTCATCCAGGCCCGGAGAGCCGGCGACGGGCGCTGGAACGTCGCCGGTCTCACGCTCGATGGGCCCAAGGCACCGGGGGACAAGATCGAATTTGCGATCCGCCCCGAGGATCTGACGCTGGCTCCGGGCGGGCTGAAGGCGACGGCGCGGGTCGTTGAGCCACTCGGCGCCCATACGCTTGTCACCAGCGATGTCGACGGTGGGCTGTTCCGGGCCGTGCTCGAGTCGGACGTCAGCGTTTCGCCCGGTGACGAACTGAGCCTCGTCCCAAAGCCGGACCGCATCCGCTGGTTCGATCCCACGACGACAAATGCCCTCTGAGCCGACAACCACCCACCGGCGCGATCGCCTCGTGGAAGAGGCCATCGCGGTGCTGCGCGAAAACGATCGCGGCCGCTACACCGTGCCGACTAAAGGGCTCTACCCCTTCCAGTGGAACTGGGACTCGTGCTTCACCGCGCTCGGCCAGTCGCATTTCGACCTCGAGCGGGCCTGGACCGAAGTGGAGACACTGTTCGCCCACCAATGGGACGACGGCATGGTGCCGCACATGGTGTTCCATGAGCCGGCGCCGGCCTATTTCCCCGGCCCGGATGTGTGGGGCACCGGTCGGTCCGTACCGACTTCAGGTATCACGCAGCCGCCGGTTGCAGGATATGTGATCGCCGAATTGTGGCGCCGCAGCGGGGGCCGCTACAAGGAGCGTGCGGCGGCGCTGGTTGAGAAGGTGGATCGCTGGCATGGCTGGTTCTATGGAACACGCGACCCGCATAACGAGGGGCTCGTTGCCGTCATCCATCCCTGGGAGAGCCGCGACAACTCGATCGATTGGGACGTTGCCTTCGAGCGGGTGCCCACCGACGGGGTGATGCCGTATGAGCGTAACGATCTAAAGCACGCAGATCCCGCGACCCGGCCCACCAGGCAGCAATACGACCGCTACCTCTGGCTCGTGCAGCATTTCCGCCGCCTGGGCTGGGACTCGGCGCGCACGCACGAGGCTTCGCCCTTCCAGGTCATCGACCCCGGCGTCAATGCGATCCTCATCCGCTCCTGCCTCGAGGTCTCCGACCTCGCGCATCATTTGGGGCTACCGAAGATCGCTGGCCGCAATCGCGACTGCGCAGAGCGCGGATTGGCGGCACTCGACCGGCTGTGGAGCGAACCGCACGGCCAGTATCTGCCGCTCGATCGTATCGGCGGCGGCCTTATGGAGAGTCCCTCGATCGGAGGGCTGATCCCCGCCTTCGCGCCTGTTTCCGAGGAGCGGAGGCGCGCACTCGTCGCAACGCTCACGACCATCGGAGAGCATGTGCGCTTTCTTATTCCCAGCCACCATCCGCGCGACGCACGCTTCGACCTCCGCCGCTATTGGCGGGGCCCGGTCTGGCATGTGTGCAACTACCTGATCGCCGACGGCCTCCGCAAAGCAGGCGAGACCCCGATGGCCGCTCGCATCCTTGCCGACAGCATCGCCCTGATCGAGCGGAGTGGCTTTGCCGAATACTACGATCCGCGTGACGGCGCACCGCTCGGCGGCGGGCGCTTTAGCTGGACGGCGGCGATGGGGCTCGAGTTCATCGCCCTCGCCGAAGTCGAAGCCGTCGCATGATCACCTTCCTGGAGCGGTGGCAGGGCAAAGCGCGGTCGCTCGCGACATTCGGCGACTCGATCACACAGGCGCTCCACATCGATCCGCCGGACGCGCGCTGGGCAAACCGGCTGGCCACGCTGCTGGGCGTGACGCTCGCTAATCGCGGCCTCAGCGGGACCGTCCTGCAGAACTCACCTGACGGCAGCGGCCGCCCCCGCGCCGGCAATGGACGTTCGCGCTATGTGACAGACCTGCTCGGCCCCGAGTGTTGCGAGCTCATCGCCATCCTCTACGGCACCAACGACGCGCGCTACACCGCGGCACCCGCGACGCTCAACCACGACGGCTTCGTGCGCGACTATCGCGCCATCCTTGCCGGGCTGTTCGGTGCGGGCTACGCGCCCGATACCATCGTCATCGGCAGTCCGCCGCACCTTTCCGACGCGGGCTTCGCCGTAGGTGCCGACGAGGGTTTTGCCGGGCAGACGCGCGAAGGCTTCCAGCGCTATGTGGGCACTGTCAGGTCCATCGCGCGCACCGCGGGGACCTACTACGCACCGGTCAACGAGGCCATGACGTCGCCTGAAGCGGACGCGCTCCTGCTTGCCGATCACGTGCATCCCAATGCCGCCGGACATGCTCGCATCGCCGAGATCTTCGCCGGCGCCACGCAACTGACCACCGAGACTTCATCATGACCACAGCCGAGATCTACGCCCGCGCCCTCGAGGTGCTGAAGGAGAACGACCAGGGCACCTACACCATCCCCACCAAGGGCCTCTATCCGTTTCAGTGGAACTGGGATTCGTGTCTCACCGCGCTCGGCCAGCAGCACTATGACGAAGCGCGCGCCTGGACCGAGATCGAGACCCTGTTCGAGCATCAATGGCCGGACGGTATGGTGCCGCACATCGTGTTCCACGTGCACTCGGACGGCTATTTCCCCGGGCCTGCCGTCTGGGCGACGAACCGCCCCACCGCGACCTCGGGCATCACGCAGCCGCCCGTCGCCGGCTTCGCCATCCGTCGCATGTTCGACCGCGCCCGCGACAAGGATCTCGTCGCCCGCCGCGCCCGCGCCTTGTTGAGCAAGGTCGATCGCTGGCACCGCTGGTTCTACCAGATGCGCGATCCGCATGGCGAAGGCCTGGTCGCCATCCTGCATCCCTGGGAGTCGGGTCGCGACAATTCCATCGACTGGGACGAAGCCTTCGAGCGTGTGCCGACTGAAGGAATCGCCCCCTATGTGCGCCGCGACACCCAGCACGCCGACCCGGCGCATCGTCCGACCAAGTCGCAATACGACCGCTATCTGTGGCTCGTGCAGCTCTTCCGCTCGCTCGGCTGGGACAATGCCCGCCTCCACGACGCCTCGCCCTTTCAGGTCGTCGACCCCGGCTTCAACGCCATCCTCATCCGTTCCTGCTCCGACCTTGCGGACCTTGCCGATGCGCTCGGCGAAACCACCATCGCTGCCGACAATCGCGCGCGTGCACGCAGAGGAATCGCAGCAATGGAGACGCTGTGGAGCGAGGCGAAGGGGCAGTATCTGTGCAAGGACCGGACCACGGGAGAGCTCGTCGACAGCGCCTCGATCGGCGGCATCCTGCCGGTGTTCGCAATGGTGCCGAAGCCGCGCGCCCGCGAGATCGCCCGCACAATCGAAAAATGGGCCAGCAAGGTCGAATACCTCGTGCCGTCTCACGATCCAGACGACCCCCGCTTCGAGCCCAAGCGCTACTGGCGCGCGCCCGCGTGGCTGGTGATGAACTACATGATCGCCGACGGGCTGCGGCGCGAGGGCGAGACCGCGGTCGCCGATCACATCGTGCGTTCGAGCCTCGAGCTCATCACGCAGTCGGGCTTCGCTGAATACTACGATCCGATGACCGGCGAGCCGTGCGGGGGCGGCCGCTTCACGTGGACCGCCGCCATGGTGGTCGAGTTTCTCGAGCAGGCACAGAAATGAACGTCCTCGCGCTCGGCGCGCACCCCGACGACATCGAGATCTACATGTTCGGTGCTCTGGCGGCGTGGCAGGCAATGGGTGCCGAGCTTGTCTTCGCCGTCGCGACCGACGGCAGCCGGGGCGGCACGATGCCGCCGGCCGAGCTGGCAGCCGCCCGCAAGGCGGAGGCCACTGCCGCCGCAGCGCTGCTCGGCGTCACCCCCCATCTCCTCGGCTTTAGCGATGGCGAGCTTGTCGTCGGGGCTGAACTCGTCGCGGCGCTCAAGCGCCTGATCGCCGACACGGCGCCCGATCTCATCGTAACGCACGCGCCCAACGACTATCATGGCGATCACCGGGCGCTCAGCGACGCCATGCGCATAGCCGCGAGCTTCCAGGCACCCGTGCTGTGGGCCGACACGATGCATGGCGCCGCCTTCGCTCCCACCCACTACATCGAGACCACACCCTATGTCGGCCGCAAGGACGAGGCCATCCGCGCGCACGTCTCGCAGAAGCCCGAGCGGTTCGTGGCCAGGTCGCGCGAGCTCGCTGCGTTCCGCGCCGCGCAGGCCAATGCCCCGGAGGGCAGCTTTGCCGAGGCCTACCGCTTCGAGCCGAGCTTCCCCTTCGTCGACATCCGCGACCTGCTGCCGCCTGCGCCCAGGGTGCGGCCGGTCGGGGGCCGGGCGAAGCCGGCAGAATGAGCATCCCGACTGCGCGGTCGGCCGGTCACAAGGCGATTTCCTTGCGTTCGCTGGCCGACCGTCGGGCGGCCAGGGCGATGCGCAGGCTGTCCAATCCGTCCTGGAGCGGCACCCGCGGCGGGCGCCGCTCTCTGATCGCAGCGACGACATCAGCCAGCTGCGCCATAAACGGATCGCGATCCGACGCGACGCGCTCGGTCCGAACCTCACCGGCGGTCATAACGATCTCGGCGTTGTTCCAGTCCGCGAACAGTCCCGTCGCCCGTTCCGCGGTGATCTGCCAGTGCTTCATCCAGCGGCCGGGGATCGCCGCGTTCGAGGCGTGCAGCACGCCGATGCGGCCGTCCTCATAACCCAGCACCATCGCTCTCACATCCTCGCTGTCGTAGCCGGGCACGTTGCGGTGCGCGAGATTGGCGGAACGCGCATAGACGGTGTGTGGCATCCCCAGGTTGAGGCGGGCGAGATCGATCAGGTGGATCAGCTGTTCCACCATCTGCCCGCCGGATTTCTCGATGCGTCGCCACCACGGCGCATGCAGGGCATGGCAATGGAAGGACCCGGCGAAATGCAGCACGGGTCCGCTGTCGATGGCTTGCCAGCGCTCCACTGCGGCCCCGAAGCGGTACATGAGTCCGCAGGCCGCAACGAGGGGGCGTGTCGCCTCGACCATCGAAGCCGCCCGTTCGACACCGAGCGCGATCGGCTTTTCGACCAGCAGGTTGACGCCCCCGCGCGCGGCGGCCTCGACCTGGCCGTCATGCGCGAAGGGGGGTAGGGCGACGATCAACAGGTCGAGCCGCGCGCTATCGAGCATGCGCGCGACGTCCGCATAGGCGATGCCGCCATGGGTCGCCGCAAACGCTTCCGCTCGGCCTTCATGGCGACCGCACACGGCGACCAGTTCGATGTCGTCGGCGAGTTCCGCCGCTGCCTTGGCATGACGTGCGGCGATGCCACCGGGCCCCAGGATGCCGAGCCGCAATTTCATTGAAAGGCCAGCACGGACTGCAGGATGGACGGATCGCCCCTGTCGAGCCGCTCAAACAGTGCCGGTGCGTCGTCGAACGCCACGATGTCCGTAATGAGCGGCAGGAGATCGAGGCGCCCTTCGTGCTGGAGCTGAACGATAGTCTGCCACAGCCTCAGCTTGCTCCAGCGGTGGCTCGCTTCGGGCGCCACACCGGAGATCTGGCTCGACATCAGCTCGATGCGGTTGTGATGGAATTCGTCGCCCAGATGGAGCCCGCGCAGTTCCCCCTGAAAGAAACCCATCGCGACAACCCGGCTCGCATAGGCCACCGCCCGCATCGCCTCGGCAAGCGCTCGCCGCCCCCGAGACCTCGATGCAGATATCGGCGCCGCGCCCGCCCGTCTCCTGCTTGAGGATGTCGGCGACCGAACCCGCCGCAGGGTCGAGAACGCGATCGGCTCCCAGCTTCAGCGCAGCCTCGCGCCGGCTCGCGACTGGATCGATCCCCACCACGGTCGCGCCCGAGGCCCGGGCGATCTGGGCGACGATCTGGCCGGGGACCCCCAGTCCGAACACTGCGACGAGGTCGCCCATGCGGATGCGGGCATCGTGCACGCCGTTGAGGGCCACCGCGCCGATATGGCTGAAGATGCCGATGCGCGGATCGGCACCGGGCGGCAGCTTGCGTTGTGCCGCCTCGGCGCCCCCCCACATATGCATTGTCCGATGCCCCCACGTGCCGAACACATGGTCGCCGACGCGGAGCGTCGTGACGTCGCGGCCGGTCTCGACGACTTCGCCGACCTCCTCGTAGCCGAAATTGCGCACCGGATAGAGCCAGCTCGGCGTGCCGCTTTCGCGGAAGCGCCGGAAGCGATCGTCCCATTCGCGCTGCATGAAGGGTGACGTCCCGCGGTACTGGCTGAGCTCGGTCCCGGCGCTGATCCCCGAAAACAGCGTCCGGATTCGCACCTGGTCGGCTTGTAGGGGGCCAAAAGCCAACTCCTCAAGAGCCAGTTCCCGTTCCCCCGAAACCACAAGCCCCCGCTCTCCCACGACCCCTCCCCATCCCGTTCCAGCGCTTCAAACGTTTGCAATCAACCCTACGCCGTGCCCTGGACCTTTTGAAGCGTGTCCCCCGAGGCTTATGCGTAACGCTCGTCAGAGTCCCGACGCCCCTCGCCGAGCGTCAGCACCAGCAGCGCCTCGGTCGCCCGGCGGCTGTTGTCCTCGTCGTGGAACGCAAAAAAGGACCTGGCGCGGGCCTCATAGGTCTCTCGGTTCCGCCCCGTGAGAGCGACGTCAATCGCGGCCACTGCCGCATCAGTCTCAAACGCGACCGGGCCGAACCCATCGCGGTCGTAGCTGAAATATCCCTCGCTGTATAAGTGCTTGCCGCCAAGGAAATCGGGGCGGTCGAACTGATAGTAGACCACCGGCTTGCCTGCAAAGGCGGCATCGAATGCCAGAGACGAATAGTCAGTGACGAATACTGCGCAAGCTCGGAGATTGCCTTGCAAAGTAGGAATCCGCTTGGCATCGACCAAACGCACATTGGGCGGAGGAGAAAACGCATCGGCGTAGGCGGCAAAATTCGGGTGTGGGCAGAACTCGATCACAAGATTTGAGCGCTCGGCGATCTGGCGCAGCTGCGGAGAGTTCAACAATTCCCGCCACTTTGCGACATACGGCGAAGTATAGAATTCGGGCCTGACGTTCCAGGTGTTAACGTCGGCTACGCCCAAATATCGGCGCCAGGTCGGCATGATGAAAATGGAGCGATGCGCGTTGGCCTGGTCGCGCAGCAAGGCGTCGTGCCGGGGAAACCCGGTCAGGGCAACGTGCCGCTCGGTCAAGCGGTAGAGCGAATCGGGAGCAACCAGGCTCTGCCGTTCGGCCTCGGCTGCCGTCAGGATAAGATCCGGTTTGATTTTGTTGAACCACCGGGCCTGGTTCTGGTTCGTGACGCCATGCTGCAGGAAGACAAAGCGGTAGGTCGTCGCGAGGTCCGAAAAAGGGCGCAAAATATGCTCATCTGCGTGCGAACTGGCGAGTATGGTCGCCTGGCCCAGGGCAGTGCGATGTTCCTCCCCGCGGAAGGCCATGAGGTTGAAACCTTCGGACTCAAGTCGCGACCAATCGGGCGATGATCTTTCGAGGATAAATCCGATTGCGACACCGCGGGGGCGATTTCGGTTCAAGAAGCGATAGAGATGTTCGGCGTTGTCGTCGGCCTTGTCGGATCTGTCCATGAGCAGCCAGAGCTGAGTGCCGTCTGGACCGGCAGCGTGCCTGTGAAGGGAGTCTCGAATGTCCCGGCCGTCGATTGTCTTGCCCCATGACTTGCGGCCCATCTTCAGCTCGAGCGCCGTACCTGCGGCGTCCAATATCTCAAGCTGCTCCCCGACCCCCACCCAAAAGATGTGCTCGTAGGACCAGTCCCGCCCGAGCACGTGATGTCTTACTCTTTTCGGCGAAAGCTTGGGTTCCGCATTGCCGTCGACAAGTGCAACAGTGGTATCCTTGGCCTTGGGGGAAAAAATGAGGACCCTTACGAGATCCGCGACCGGATCCCACTCCATGAGGTAAGCGTTTGTCGCGCGATCGTGCTTCGGGTGAAACGCGTTCAGGAGGGCAACCTTGTGCTCCTCGAAGAGGCCGGGCGTTCCGGTCTCGATCACATCAGGCTCCACGAATGACATGATTTCATTCAGTATGCGCTCGTACTCCTCCCTTTCGGAACCAGTTAGCCCGCTGGGAGCGGAAGGCGAGTTCAGCAGCAGACGAACTTGGCCCAGCACGTCGTAGAGGACCGTTCGCTGGATGAATTTTGGGACGTGACCTAGCTGCTTCCTGGCGTCTTGGAGCAAGGCCAGCCAGCCATATCTGCTTTGGTCGAGCCAGTAGTCTTTGCGGGATTTTGCGCCATCCTGCAGGGATGTTTCGTCAGCTCGCTTGCGGTAGAGATAAATGGCGTCACGAAGGAAGAGGGCTTCGGTGCCTGGCGCGCTACGGATAAGATACCGGTTAGTGAAGTGAGCATCCTCGAACCCCGGTTTGATCCTTTCGTCGAAGCTCAGCTCATGTCGGCGGATTTCGCGGATACGGTAAAACGCACTCGCCGAAGACAGGTGCAGATAGTCCTGTAGATCGTTTGCGGGCCGGGCGCTTGCTCGGCGCCTGAACCGAAAGGTAAGCGGATGATCGTCCAGCTTGTCCGCAGTCCGCTCGTAGAATCGAACTAGGCGGGTGGCGACGAAGACAGCCTTGGGCCGCACGTCCAGCTCGCGACGGATTACCTCGAGGTAGCTGTCGTCGAGGAGGTCGTCCGGGTCGGGGAACGAAATCCATGTACCTGTTGCCGCTTTGAGCCCCACATTTCTGGCACTGCAAAGGCCACCATTGACCTTGGAGATGACGGAGGCCGTTCGCGGGCCAAGCTTCTTGATTGCACTTTGGATTTTCTGGAGCGTGTCATCCGTGGATCCGTCGTTGACAAAGATCACACGCAGGTCGCGCGTTCCGCCCTTCTGGGCGGCGATCGAGCGGGCGAAATCGTCCAGATATTTGCCCACGTTGTAGCATGGCACCACGAGTGTGATCGTTGGCCCGAGGCCTGTGCGACGCCAAACGAGGCCCTTGAGCCGTTGCAAACGATTTTTGACTGCACCCAGAGTGCGGTAAAGTTCGGGCAATCGAGGAATCCCAATACGCACCGTCGCTGCTTATAGAGGTCCGCTCGGCGGCGCAACGTGGAGGCCCGTGCGTTGGCGGGCATCACAGGTTGAACATGGGAACGGCTACATCTATGACGGCCATCCTGTATCGCGACGGGAAGGGCGACGGAATATTTTGAGAGGTCTTGCGAGGCTTAGGCGGATTTCGAGGGGCGTTCGCTCACCGCTCCGGTCGATCGGGTCGTTCATGAACAAGCATCAGAGGCGTGCCATATTGGGCAAGCTCGGCAAAGAGCTCGCGCACGGCCTCACGATCATTGAAGACCTGCCGCTCGACGCTTCCTTCCCTGTCGATGTTGTCTACACATGGGTCGACGATCAGGATCCAGACTTCGTCGAGACGCTCAATTCTTATCTTCCCAAAGGAGTCAGAAATCGTACCACGACCTCGTCGGCGCGGTTCAGAAGTCACGATGAACTCAGATATTCGCTTCGGTCGCTCAGCACCTATGCTCCCTGGGTCAACAGAATCTTCATCGTCACGAACGGCCAGCATCCTGTATGGATTTCAGATGACCCTCGTCTGCGATTTGTCTCCCACGCGGATATCCTTGACTCTTCCTACCTGCCAACTTTCAACTCGCATGTGATTGGCAGTGCTCTTCATAATATTCCTGACCTGAGCGAGCACTATATCTACTTCAACGACGATGTGCTCCTTTTGAAAGCGCTGGAACGAACGCAGGCATTTACATCCGCTGGCATCGCCTACGCCTATCTCACGCCGGAGCGCCTGAGCTCAGGGGCACCCGCGGCCTATGAAACAGCAACCGAGTGGGCGGCGAAGAATGCGCGGGACCTTATCCTGCGGCAATGGCAGCAACGTTTCGACCGGCGCTTCGCACATATGTTCCACGCGCAAAGGAAGTCGGTAGCGGAAGATTGTGAACGACTGTTTCCTGCTGAGTATGATGCAATGCGCAGAAACAAGTTTCGCCAGTTAAACGACCTATTGTGCTGCAGTTTTCTCCACCACTACGCCGGTTATATTGACGGCAAAACACTTTTTCGTACTGAGTCTGGGCATTATGTTTTCGTTCGGTCCAGGAAGGCTCCCGCTCTGTACCAGAGGATCATGGGGGAGCGCGGTCATCCGCAGGGGCGTCAGGTCATGTGCCTGAACGATTATGAGCCTGCAGGCGGAGAGGCTCCGGGTTACCGGGAGGCCTTGAGTACCTTCCTTGAGGCCTACTATCCAAACCAGTCGCCTTTCGAAAGAGTGGCTGGTCAGTGATCGTGCCAAGCATCGCCCGTAGGGTTTTCAACAGGGTTCGACGCGTCCTCCGGGGGGCTTCGACCGCTGGTTTCAACAGCGTTACGATGTTCGACGGATACCTTCCGAACGAATTTCCCGTGGACATCGTTTATACGTGGGTGAATGGCGGCGACCCTCGGCTGAGGGAAAAACGCTCTCGATACGACAGCTCTGCGCATCCGCATCGCTATACCGATCACGAGGAGCTCAGATATTCGCTGCGATCGGTCAGCCAATATCTGCCTTGGGTCAACCACATCTATGTTGTCACGGACGAGCAGAGGCCTGAGTGGCTGTCCGAGCACCCGAAATTGTCCGTCGTCGACCACATCGAGATTCTGGACCGCGAATATCTTCCGACCTTCAACTCGCACGTCATTGAAAGCGCTCTGCATCGCATTCCCGGCATCAGCGAGCACTATATCTATCTCAATGACGACATGGTCTTTCTTCGTCCCATGGCGCCGACGGATTTCTTCACGACTGCCGGTTTTGCGTATGGCTTCATAAGCTACGATGCATTGCCCGAGGATAGGGCGGACCAATTGTACAGTGTGACAGCACAACTAAACGCCCTGGAAATGATCAACCAGCGGCTGGAGTGCTCCTTCCGCCAGCGGATGAAACATACTTACTACCCGCAGCGCCGGTCCGTGCTGCAGGAGCTCGAACGTGAATTTCATTCCGAGTTTCAAGCAATGCGCATGCGCCGATTTCGGACCGCCCGCGACTTCGTAACGTGCACGACGCTCCACGCGATGTGGGCATACGCTACCGGGCGAGGTCTGCTACGAAGCAATCGCACTCACTACATATCGGTTCGCTCAGCTGACGCGCGGCGGCACTATCGACGAATACTGGCCGAAAAGGGGAAGCCGGAGGCGCGAAGTTCGCTATGCCTCAACGATGCGGTGTCTCCAGGCGACCGTGAGGCGCCGCACTACGAGGATCACCTCCGCCAGTTCTGTGAAACCTACTTTCCGGAGCCCTCGCCCTTTGAACGGATGAATGCCGCGTCTTGAAGCCGGGTCGCACTCAAGTAGACTTATGCGTTACAATGAAACAATTTCCTGAAAGGGTCACTATTGGCGATCGGCATCTATTGGAAGCTTCGGAGGCGCTGGCTGCGTCTCACTGGTCAGAGATCAGCCAATGCGCCCGAAGAACTGCTGATCATCGCAACCCAGCGCACGGGATCCAATTTCCTATCCGAATGCCTCCGTGCCTTCGCCCGCACCCTTGTGCTGCGAGAGATATTTCACAATCGCTCCGTCCTCGGAGCTAACGGGCAGTCCTACGTCCTTGATGAGCTGGGTAAGCGCTTGGGCCTGCCCATTTCGTCGTCCTCCGAGCCGGAGCTCGTCTCCTTCTTTCGACGCGAGCCGGCGCGCGCCTGGTCGATGCTCGCCGAGATCGCAGCCAGCCATCGTCGCAAGCTCTTAACATTCAAGATTTTCGACCGGCAGCTTCCTGTTGATCATCTGGCACCGATCCTCAAGGCGCGAAAGCCTGCGGTGATCTTTCTCGTGCGGTGTCGCCTGGACGTCTATATCTCGCTGATGAAAGCAAAAGCCGTTGGTGGATGGAGCAAGGCGGACACGACGGCCACCAAGATCAGCATCTCGGCCGAAGAGTTCCTGGAATGGAGCAAAGGCGTCGATCTTTGGTATCAGGAGACGAGCCAACTTGCAGATCGTTTGCGACTTCGGCGTCTGGTTCTGCGGTACGACGATCACGTGAAAGCCGATAAGGAGCGGGTCGTTTCGCTGCTTCAGCGCGCTCTCGAAGAACTCGGCATCAAGGTCTCCCAATTGCCTGAGATTCCGCCGGGAACCTACTTCAAACAGGATAGGCGATCATCGCCATTCGATAGAATTGGAAACGGCCAGGACGTAAAGGCCAAGCTGACAGCCTTGGGGCTCCTCGACTACGCACTGCAATCGCCGCTTGCGGACAGGGTTTGGGCGGCAAGGCCGTAGGACCCGGCCACTCCCCCCATCACCCCGGCTGGCCGCCAATGGTGCCGACCGCCTCCGATCCGGCGGCGATGCCGGCTTTTAGGCAGGCGTCGAGGGGTTGGCCTTTGAGTTCGCAGGAGAGGAAGGCGGCGGCGAAGGCGTCGCCGGCGCCAGTGGTGTCGACGACATCGCTGGCCGGCGCGGGCAGCGAGAGGATGACCCCTTTCCGGCCGCCGAGGGCCGCGCCCGCCACGCCTCGCTTGATCACGACACGGTCGTAGAACCGGCCGAGCGTCTGCATCTGGAGGTTGAGGTCGACCGAGCCCGTCAGTTCGAGCGCCTCGTCGAGATTGGCGAAGATCGTCCCGGTCCCCTGCGTCCATTTGAGGAAGCTTTCGGGGCCCACCTCCCGCAGGAAGCCCACCGAAGCGGGGTCCACTGCCGTCGGTATCCGGCGTTCGCGCGCCGCCTTCATCAGCGCGGTCACGGCCGCGCGCGGACCCTCGGTGAAAAAGCAATAGCCCGAGACGACCAGCAGGCCGACGCCGTCGAGCAGGCTTGCCGGCAGGTCGGCGGCGGCGAGGTTGAGATTGGCGCCGCGGTCGGTGAGGAAGCTGCGTTCCCCGTCCCTGTCGACAATCGAGATCAGGACGCCCGAGGGAAGCTCGGCGTCTCCAATCAGCCTCGCATCGACGCCGCGGCTCGCGAAATAGGCGACGTTGCTGTCGAGATCGGACGCGGCGACGCGGGAAACGAAGGTGACGTTCATGCCCAGGCGGCCGAGCCATACCGCATGGTTGGCCGCCGAGCCGCCCGGTTTGGAGCGAATCCGGGCGCGGCGGTCGGAGCCGCGCACGATCGGGCCTTCGGGCATGACGATGATGTCGGTGATGGTGTCGCCAACGACGAGGATGCGGGGCTCAGCCATCGGCCTGTCCGGCGGCGAGGGCCACGGCGATCTCGGCTGCAAGCCGGGCGTTGTTCTTGACCAGCGCGATGTTGGCGACGAGGCTCTTGCCTTCGGTCAATTCGAAGATGCGGTTGAGCAGGAACGGCGTCGAGGCCTTGCCCGATATCCCGGCGGCATCGGCATCGGCGAGCGCCTGCTGGATCATTGCTCCGATATAGGCGGGGTCCATCTCGTCGGCTGCGGGGATCGGATTGCCGATCAGGACTCCCCCCATGCCCAGCGAGAACTGCGTCTCGAGGAGGTCCGCGACGGCCGCGGGCGTATCGAGGCGATGGTCGGCCTTGAGGCCGCTCGAGCGCGTCCAGAAGGCGGGGAAGTCGTCGGTGCCGTAGCCGATCACCGGCACGCCGAGGGTCTCGAGCCGCTCGAGGGTCTTGGGCAGATCGAGGATCGCCTTGGCGCCGGCGCAGACCACCGCGACCGGGGTGCGGCTCAGCTCCTCGAGGTCGGCCGAAACGTCGAAGCTGGTCTCGGCGCCGCGATGGACGCCGCCGATGCCGCCGGTTGCAAACAGCTGGATGCCGGCCATTTCGGCTGCCTGCATCGTCGTCGCCACCGTCGTGCCGGCCGTCGCTTTTGCCGCCAGCAGCGCGGCGGCGTCACGGCGCGAGGCCTTGGCGGCTGCCATGCCGGTCTCGGCAAGCTGCTGCAGATCGTTGTCGGTCAGCCCGACCCGGATTTTGCCTCCCATCAGGGCAATCGTGGCCGGGGTGGCGCCGGCGGTGCGCACGATCAGCTCCACCTCACCCGCCATCTGCAGGTTCTGCGGATAGGGCATGCCGTGGGTTATGATCGTCGATTCGAGCGCGACGACGGGGCGACCGTCGGCGAGCGCGTCGGCGACTTCGGGACTGACGGAAAGAAAGCTGCGCTGCGACACGGATACCTGCACGGGAATGGCGGCGCGAAGGCCGGCAAAACCCCTTAGAGTGCCCGCCTCGCCGAGCGTCAAGGGCCGGCGCAGATCAAGCCCAGCCGAGTCTTGTCCAAGTGGGGTTTTGGCTCTAGGGTCCGCCCATTCGTAACGCTCGCTCCGGGGACACTGCGCTGCGCCACATGGTCTTTGGTTCGGATCGTCCGCCGGACCCCGACGCGCTCTTGAGCGCTCCCACGGCCACCTCCCAGGTTCCCGGCGAATTGCCTCGCCGCCTGGCCGAGCCGGCCAATTATCCCGATCCACCTCAGGCCGCCGCCGGATAATCCCGATGGCGGTTCGGTTTTTCAACGATCCCCGCCGGCAGAGCGGGTACGCCCCCGATGACAGGAGACGCATCATGAAAAAGACACTCGCCCTCTCGCTCGGCGCGCTGCTTTTGAGCAGCACGGCGGTGCTGGCCCAGGAGGAGCCGGTCCTCAACGTCTACAATTGGTCCGACTACATCGCCGACGACACCATTCCCAAGTTCGAGGCCGAGACGGGGATCAGGGTCAATTACGACGTGTTCGACAGCAACGAGCTGGTCGAGGCCAAATTGCTGGCCGGCAGTTCGGGCTACGACGTCGTCGTGCCGTCGGGCTTCTTCCTCGAGCGCCAGGTGGCGGCCGGGCTGTTCATGCCGCTCGACAAGTCCAAGCTCCCCAATCTGGGCAACATGGACCCCGAGGTCATGGCGGCCACCGCCGTTCACGATCCGGACAATGCCCACTCGGTCGACTATATGTGGGGCACCACGGCGATCGGCTACAATGTGGGCAAGGTCACCGAGCGTCTCGGCGACCAGCCGCTCGATACCTGGGACCTGGTGTTCAAGCCCGAGGTGGTGAGCAAGCTCGCCGATTGCGGTGTGACGCTGCTCGACGCGCCGGCCGAAGTGATGGCCTCGGCCCTCAACTATCTCGGCCTCGATCCGAATTCGGAGAGCCCCGACGATCTCAAGCAGGCGGAGGAGCTCCTGATGTCGATCCGTCCGCATGTGCGCTACTTCAATTCGAGCCAGTATATCGATGACCTGGGCAATGGCGAAATCTGCCTGTCGATCGGCTATTCGGGCGACGTGTTCATCGCCCAGGCGGCGGCGGCCGAGGCCGATGCCGGCGTCGAAGTCGCCTATGTCATCCCCCAGGAAGGCGCCCTCAAATGGTTCGACCTGTTCGCCATCCCGGCGGACGCGCCGCACCCGGACAATGCGCACAAGTTCATCGACTTCATGATGCGTCCCGACATTGCGGCGGCGAATACCAATTATGTGTACTACGCCTCGGGCAACAAGGCGGCGCTCGAGCTGATCGACGACGAGGTCAAGAACGACCCGGCGATCTACCCGACGCCTGAAGTGTCGGCCAAGCTGTTCAGCCTCAAGGCGCACTCGCCGTCCTATGACGAGCTGCTGACCGAGACCTGGCAGCGCATCAAAGCCGGATCGTAGCGCTCATAAACGGGCGGGGCTCCGTGGCCCCGTCCGCTTCTTCGGGGTTGTCTGCCAAATGGCCAAGAAGCCGCAACTCGCCGCCGATACGCGCCCCTGGCGCGACCCCGCGGCGAAGCCCTTTGTGCGCATTCGCAACGTCACCAAGAAGTTTGGCGACGTCGCTGCGGTGGCCGATGTGTCGCTCGATATCTACAAGGGCGAGCTGTTTTGCCTGTTAGGCGGATCGGGCTCGGGCAAATCGACGCTGTTGCGCATGCTCGCGGGATTCGAGCGGCCCACGTCGGGGACGATCGAGATCGACGGACAGGACATGGCGGACGTGCCGCCCTATGACCGGCCGGTCAACATGATGTTCCAGTCCTATGCGCTGTTCCCGCATATGAGCGTGGCGCAGAACATCGCCTACGGCCTCAGGCGCGACGGCATGGCGCGGGCGGAGATCGGCGCGCGCGTCGCCGAGCTGCTGCAGCTGGTCAAGCTCTCGGGCTATGACGCGCGCCGGCCGCATCAGCTTTCGGGCGGCCAGCGCCAGCGCGTGGCGCTCGCCCGGGCGCTCGCCAAACGCCCGAAACTGTTGCTGCTCGACGAGCCGCTCGGCGCGCTCGACAAGAAGCTGCGCGAGGAGACGCAGTTCGAGCTGGTCAAGATCCAGGAAACGCTGGGCGTCACCTTCATCGTGGTGACCCATGACCAGGAAGAGGCGATGAGCCTTGCCACCCGAATTGGCGTGATGAACCAGGGCGAGATCGCCATGGTGGGCGAGCCGACCGAAATCTACGAATTTCCCAATTCGCGCTTCGTCGCCAATTTCATCGGCTCGGCCAACATGGTCGAGGGCGTCGTCACCGAGGACGAACCGGACCATGTGCGGATCAGTTCGGCCGAGCTCGGCACCGACATCTATGTCGACCACGGCGTCGACTGCTCGCCCGAGCAGATCTTGTGGTGGGCGATCCGGCCCGAAAAGATCGTGCTGACGCGGGAGAAGCCGGCGCCGCAGCCGGGCATCCCACCCGATACCAACATGATCAAGGGCTATGTCGAGGACATCGCCTATCTGGGCGACATGACGGTCTACCAGGTCAAGCTCGACAATGGCCGCTATATCCGCGTCACCAAGGCCAATGCGCTGCGCGGCGACCCGGATGCGATCTCGTGGGACGAGACGGTGTGGGCGAGCTGGGCCGGCTCCTCCGGCTCGGTGCTGGTGTCATGACGGCGCTCCCTGCCGCCGCCGCGCCGCGGCCCTGGACCTTCATCAGGCGCGGGCTCGGCGCCGTGGGCATTTCGGGCCGGGCGCTGGTGATTGCCGCGCCGGCAGCGTGGCTGACGCTGTTCTTCCTCGTGCCGCTCGCCGTGGTCTTCGGCATTTCGCTCGCCATCAAGCAGTTCGGCCAGCCGCCCTTTTCCGATCTCGTGACCACCGAGGGCGGGACGGTGCAACTGACGCTGCATCTGTCGAACTATATCGACGTGTTCACCGGCCCTATCTACCTCAATTCCTTTCTGAGTTCGATCCGCATCGCCTTCATCTCGACGGTC
Organism: uncultured Devosia sp.; assembly: GCA_964487765.1. GTDB lineage: Bacteria > Pseudomonadota > Alphaproteobacteria > Rhizobiales > Devosiaceae > Devosia_A. The sequence continues at coordinate 23,939 of CAZASR010000021.1, forward strand.
ATCGCGATCCTCATCGGCTATCCGATGGCCTATGCCATCGCGCGAGCGCCGGACCGTTGGCGCAACATCCTGCTGATGCTGGTGATCCTGCCGTTCTGGACCTCGTTCCTGCTGCGCGTCTATGCGCTCAGCGGGTTCCTGCGCGGCGAGGGCGTGATCAACAATTTCCTCGGCCTGTTCGGCATTCCGCCGCTGGTGATGATGCAGACCGATTTCGCCGTCTATGTCGGGATCGTCTATTCCTACCTGCCGTTCTTCGTCCTGCCGCTCTACACCAATCTGGTGAAGCTCGATCCATCGCTGCTCGAGGCCTCGGCCGATCTGGGGGCGCGGCCGCTGCGCACCTTCGTGTCGGTCACGCTGCCGCTTTCCATGCCGGGCGTCATTGCCGGCGCGATGCTGGTCCTCATTCCCGCCATCGGCGAGTTCGTCATTCCCTCGCTGCTTGGCGGCCCGAGCACACAGATGATCGGGCGCATCCTGTGGGACGAGTTCTTCGGCAAGACCAACTGGCCGCGCGCCTCGGCGCTTGCCATCACCATGCTGATCATCGTCGTGATCCCCATCATGCTGATGCAGCGCGCGCAGAACGCCGTGGTCGAGGGCAGGTAGATGCGCAAATCGATTGCGGTCCCCGTCGTTGCGACGCTCGGCTTCCTGTTCCTCTATGCCCCGATCATCGCGCTGGTGATCTTCTCGTTCAACGCCAACCGGCTGGTCACGGTGTGGTCGGGCTTTTCGCTTGCGAGCTATTCGGACCTCTGGGCCGATCCGCAATTGCTCCCGGCGGCCTGGCTCAGTCTCAGGATCGCGGCGATCTCGGCGACCATCGCGCTGGTGCTGGGGACGCTGTGCGCATACGCCCTGGTGCGCTTCCGCAGGTTCCGCGGCAAGACGGTGCTGCAGGGCGCCGTGTCGGCGCCGCTGGTGATGCCCGATGTGATCACCGGCCTCTCCCTGCTTTTGCTGTTCGTCGCCATGCAGGGCGCCATCGGCTGGCCGGCGGGGCGCGGCGTCGTCACCATCGTCATCGCCCACGCCACCTTCTGCACGGCCTATGTGACGGTCGTGGTGCACAGCCGGCTGACCGACCTCGACCTCAGCCTCGAGGAAGCGGCGATGGATCTGGGCGCGACGCCGGTGCGGGTGTTCTTCGACATCACGCTGCCGATCATCGCGCCGGCGCTGATTTCGGGCTGGTTACTGGCCTTCACGCTGTCGCTCGATGACCTCGTGATTGCCAGCTTCGTGTCGGGTCCGGGGTCATCGACGCTGCCCATGGTGATCTTCTCGAAGATCCGCCTCGGCGTCGCACCCGAGGTCAATGCGCTGGCCACGATCATCATCGGCTTCGTCGCCGCAGGCGTATTCATCGCAACCTTGCTGCAGCTCCGACGGCCCCGGTCTGCAAACTAGGGCATCATTTCATGGCTGCGGACTTGCCTTGCTGAGAAGGGCATCGTGCCCGCGGCTCCACCGCGTCACTCCCCCCCTCGGTCGTCTCCAGCCTGTATCGAAAGGCAAGGAGGGTAACCGCCTCCCCCACGCCGCCTCCCAGCGCTAAGCTGGGACCCAACTCACCCCTCGCGCCACCCGTCCGTCATGTCATAGCCGGACCAGGAGCAGCCACCCGGCGGACTGGGCCGCGAGACCGGTTCAAGCGGCTCCACCCCACCCCACCGCTGCGCAGTCCCCCCACCGCGACCTGCGGTCGAGGAGGGAGAAGGCGAGTTCAGCGCGCACCCTCGTGATGGGTGGCTCGCGAGAGCGCGCAGTCACCCCTCTCCCTGCTCGCGGCGACGCCGTGGGGAAGGGGGACCGCGTAGCGGTGGGTGGGGCGCCGCTTGCGCGGTAGCGAGGAAAGAGGACCGCGGCTCGGCCCCAGCACTCGCCCATCCGCCGCCTGTCCTTCCCAGCGCGTTGCTGCAAGCTCCCGCGCCTCGAATGGCGAGGAACACAACGCTCTCCCCCGGGCTCATTCCCAGCGAAAGCTGGGACCCAACCCTCCGCTCGCACCGCTCCCTTGTCCGTCGTGGCCGGGCCAAGACCCGGCCACCCACCGGACTGAGCCGTGAGCGCGGGACCGGCGCTCGATCAGCCACGACAGCCACAGCAACCCGGCGCGAGCTGATGACTGGATCCCAGCTTTCGCCGGGAAGGGGCATGGTCCTCTCGGTTCCATCGCGACCCTCGCTCTACCCGCCGCCTGTCCTCCCCAGCGCGTTGCTGCGGGCTCTCCCGTGCCTCGAATGGCAAGGAACACAACGCTCTCCCCCGGGCTCATTCCCAGCGAACGCTGGAACCCAACCCTCTGCATCCACCACCCCGTTGTTTGGCGATGTCGCGCCAATCACGATCCCTCTCCCAGCGCAGGCTAGGACCACGTTTGGGCTTGCGCCAGCGCCTCATCCGTCACCTCCGCTCATTAAGCCCCTTGCAACTAACTGACCGGTCAGTTATTAGTGAGATGACTGCCGGGGAAGTTGGAGGCCGAAATGTCGAGTGCCGGACCGCGGGGACCGAAGTTCAGGCGGCGCGCCGAGGCGCGGCCGGACGAGGTGCTGGATGCGGCGCTCGACCTGTTCATCGAGCGCGGCTTCGTCAATACGCGCGTGCAGGACATTGCGGCGCGGGCCGGCCTCAGCAAGGGCGCGGTCTATCTGTATTTTCCCAGCAAGGAAGCGGTGCTGGAAGGCGTCGTGCGGCGGGCGATCGTGCCCATCGCGGCCAGCGCGGTGAAGCTTCTCCAGACCTATGCGGGCGACCCGCGCACGATCATCTCGGTGGTGCTGAAAACCATCGCCGGCCGGCTGACCGAGCCACGCACCATCGCGATCCCCAAGCTGATGATGCGCGAAATGATCAATTTTCCCGATTTCGCCGCGATGTACCGCGCCGAAGTTCTGGATAAGGTGATCCCGTTGATCACCGGCCTGCTGCAAACCGGCATCGCGGAAGGCTATCTGCGGAACGTCGATCCGGAGCTGACCATCCGTTCGATCATCGGGCCGATCATGCTGCACATCCTGCTCGACGAGGTCTTCGACATGCGTCCGGCCGACGGGCTCGCGCTCGACCGGCTGATCGACAACCATCTGACGATCCTGTTCGACGG
>CAZASR010000022.1:0-26937 GCA_964487765.1 uncultured Devosia sp.
ACCGGCTCGGCATCCACTACATCAACACCGGCGACTGGGTCGAAAGCTGCACGGCCGTGTGCGAAACCCAGCAGGGCCAGTTCGAGCTCATCCGATGGAGCGCGCAGCTGCAGCCGGCAGCCAAACCACCGCGCGCTGGGGTGCTGCGCCTGCGTCGCCGCCGCAAGCTGACCCCCGACGTCGAGGCGCCGCAGCGGCAGGCATCTCAGCGCTAATCCCCTTGTCTTGGGGCAGGCTTCGGGACATTTTCGGCGCAGGGCCGATTCTCGCCCCGGGGCATCCTTTTCATGTCGTCGCCCGATCGCGCGGAGGCTTTCTCGCCGGAGCTCCGCGCCTCGATCTTTCATTTCACCGTGTTCGGGCCGACCGGCGTGGTGTCGGCCTATTTCGCCATCTGGCTGAGCGGCAAGGGCATCACGCCCGACCAGATCGGCATCATCAACGCCCTGCCTGTGCTGGTGCTGATGCTCGCCAGCATGTTGATCGGCCGGCTGGCCGACAAGGCGAGCGACTGGCGCGTGATGATCATCTGGCTTGCGCTGATTGCCGGCGCCGGATCGCTGGGCTTCCTCTACGTCAGCGAGTTCTGGGGCGCACTGCTCGTGTTCACCCTCTGCTACACGCCGGCTGGAGCGATGGTGCCTGTTCTCGACGCGGCGACATTGCGCATGACGCAGCGGCGCGGCAGTGATTTCGGCTTCGTTCGCGCCTGGGGCACTGTTGGTTACACGCTCGCGGCTGCGCTGACCGGCGCGTTAATCGGCTGGCTTGGCGCGATCGTGTTCGTGCCGCTGTTCATCGCGCTGTCGTTGCTGCGCAGCGGGCTCGCCTTCCAGTTACCGCGCTTCCGCGCTCCGGCGCATGTCGCGGCGCCCGTGAGAGTTGCGACCGGCGTGCGGCTCACGAGCCTGCTCCGACCCTGGTTCATTCTGCCCTGCATTGCCTATGCCCTGATCCAGTCCACGCATTTGTTCCTTGGGTCGATGGGGGCGCTGGTGTGGAAGATCGATGGCATCGCTGAAGGTTGGGTCGGCCCCCTGATCGCGGTCAGCGCGGCAGGGGAGGCCGCCATGATGTTCTTCTGGCGGCGCGTCGGCACCCGCATGACGGCCCGCACGATGATCATCATTGCGGCGCTGCTCGCCGCGGGCCGATGGTTCGCCATGGCGCTCAACCCATCCCTGCCGGTGCTTTTCGTCCTGCAGGCGCTCCACGCCGTGACCTACCCGTTCAGCTATTTCGGCATCATGCATTTCATCGCCAACTGGGCGCCTGAGGAGATTGCCGCCGAGGCGCAAAGCTTTTCCTCGATGCTGACCCAGGGTCTCGCGGTGGTGACGCTGGTGGTGTTCGGCTGGCTGGTCGGCCTCGTGGGCGGCGGCGCCTATTTCGCTGCCGCCGCCATGACGCTGGTTGCCGCGCTTCTCACCTGGTGGTCGCTGGCTCTGAGGCCTGCCCACACGCGGCAGGAGTTCCAGCCCATCTGAGCGGAGACCTCATGCAAAAGAAAGGCCCCGCCGAAGCGGGGCCAATTGCTGGAGGTCTTGTCGTGAAGGCTTAGCCGAGGCGGCCACTGGCATGGGCCAGCATGGTGTAGACCTTGCCGCGGTCGGAGATGAGCAGCGCGCGGGTTTCGCCCACCGGGTCACCGCCCTGCGCGGCGCGTTGCAGCAATTGCTCGAACTCGGTCATGTAGCTCGCGGCGTTCTTCATGAACTCGCCGTCGCCACCGAGCCGACGCTTCACCTGGTCGAAGGTCGACTGGCCCGTCAGGGTATAGATGCGGCGCGAGAACACGTTCTGCTCGCCCATCTGGTACTGCTGCCAGGCCTCGCCGAGCGCCGTCGGGTCGATCGCGCGGGCGATCTCGTCGGTGAGCGAGGTGAGGTTCTGCTGCGGGGGCGCCGCCGGTGCCGGAGCCGCCGCGGGCGTCGTGGCATTGCGCAGCACGTCACGGAGCCAGCCGCCGCCTTCATCCGATTTGGCGGGTGTGGGCCTGGGTGCCTCGGGGGCCGCCGTGGCGGCGACACGCGGCGCCTCGGCGACGGTCACGGTGCGCGGCGTCGGTTGCGCGGGAGCGGCGGAGGCAGGGCGCGGCGGCTCAGCCGCGCGCGTCTGCTCCGGCCGCGGCTCGACGCGCGGCTGTGCGATCGCCCGGCGATCGGTCAGGTCGTGAGTGGCCGACTGGGCGCGGACAATGGCGTTGAGTTCACTCAGCGCTTCGATCTGCTCCGCCACGACGCGGCGCATGGCGGCGGCGCTGGTCCGGGTTTCCTCGGGCAGTTCCATCACGCCGCGGGCGAGCTCGGAGCGCGTTGCCTCGAGTTCGGTGCCCACTTCCTTGGCGGTCTGGCGCATGGCGGCCGCGGTCTCGTTGAAGCGACGGGTCGCTTCTTCCAGGGCCTGCTGCATTTCGAGGATCATCGTCGCCTGGGTCTGGCGCAGGCTGTCGGAGGCCTTCTCCGTCTCGCTCTCGGCAGCGTTGCGGAACTCGGCGAGGCGCTCGGTCACCCCCCTCGACGAGGCATTGAGCGCGTCGGTGACGAGATTGCCGGAGCTCGACAGAATCTTGCTGACTTCCTCGCTCGTCGAGGCGAGCGTATTGGCAAAGCGGACACTGGTGGTTTCGAGCACCTCCTCGACCTTGCTGGTCGAGCTCGACAGCACGTCATCGAACTGACTGCGCGAGTTCGCGAGCACGCTCTCGACCCTGGTGGTCGAGCTGGTGAGTACATCCTCAAACTGATTGCGCGAGCTGGCGAGCACACTCTCGACCTTTTCGCTCTGGGCGCTAAGCGTGCTTTCGAGCTGCTGGTTCGAGGTGACGAGCGCCATTTCGACCTGCTGGCTCTGTGCGGAGACGATGTTTTCCATCTGGGCGCGTGCATCGAGCAGACGGCGCTCGGTGTCATTGACGGAGTCCGCGATGGTCTGCGCGAACATCCGCATGCGGCCGTCGATCTCGTCGGCGCGGGTCGTGAAGCTCTGCGCCAGTGCATCCATCGCCGCGCGCCGTTCTTCGAGGGCGTCGAGCGACTGGTTGCCGGCCTGGCTGAGCGCGGCAGCCGACTGGTCGATGGCCGCAACCTCGGAGTTGAGGCTGCTCATCATCGCGCCGAAATCGTCGATCATGCCGCGGACCGTCTGCTGCAGGGCAGTGACCTGCGTCGTGACGAGCTGGCCGGCCTGCTCGGTGCTGTCCACCGCATCCTTGACAGTGGCGGAGTAGGCCGCTGTCTGGTTGGCGACGGAGGTCTCCAGCTGGGCGAGGCTGGAGTTCGCGGACTCAAGCACATGCTGCAGGATGGTATTGGATTCGTTGAGCCGCGCGAGCGCCTCGTTGGCATCGGTGAGGATGCGTCCCGTGGTCGCCGACATGAGCTGCTCCGCCTGAGCCGCAGAGGCCGTCAGCGCCTCCTGCAGCACATTGCCGTGTGAACGCAGCATGTTCTCGAGCTGCTCGGACCGTTGTTCGACCAAAGCGGCGAGCGAGTCGGACTGGGTGCTGACGGTCTGGCTGAGCGCCGTGACCCGGTTCTCGATGGCATCGGTTGCGGCGACCGCCTTGATCGAGATGAGTTCGTCGATCGAGCGCGACGCCGACTGGATCTGCTCCATGGCCTGGCGCACATGGGTATCCATTCGGTCAGCGGTTTCGGCGACGTCGAGCGTGATGTTCGCGGTCGCCGCGACGATGCGCTTGCTGATCGTCTCCTCGATGCGGTCGGCGCCGGATTCCAGGTCGGCCATCGACTGTACGAGCGCGGTGTTGATCGCCGTGTTGAGCGAGGCCAGCCGTTCAGCCGTAATGTCGGCGCGGGCGGTGATCGCCTCGGGCAGGGTGCCCAGGCGCTGATCGACCATGTCGGTGATGGCCTTGCGCGCCGAGTTGACGCCGGTCTCGATGATGTCGGCCGCCTTGCGGGCGCTGTCGCCTACCGTGGCAGCGGCATTGTCGACACGCGCAGTCACGCCGCTCTCGGCATCGGCGATGCGCAGGATGGCGGAGTCGATGCCGCGACCGAGGTTGTCGTTGACCTCCGAGACCTTGCTGGCAATGAGCGTCGACACAGCGGTGGCACGATCGGCCATGATGTCGGTGACCGAGCGCAGGCTCGCATCGATCTTGTCGCGAGCTGCGGTGCCCTGCGCGTCGATCGTCCGGGCTAGTTCCATCGTGCGGTCGCCGATGGCACCGGCGACGGCAGCGGTGTGCGTGCCGAGCACCTCGCCCAGTTGCTGGGTACGGGCGTTGAGGGCCTCGCTGAGCTCGGCCGAACGGCTGCCGACGGTCGAGGCCAGCATCTGGGTCCGCTGATCGAGGGTTTCGGTGAACGCGGTGTGCTGCTGCTCGAGTGTCTGATTCAGGGTCTCGAAGCGAGTGTCGAAGGTCGTGCCGATCTGCGCGGTATGGGTCGAGAGGGCGTTGTCGAGCAGCGTGGTGCGGCCGGCGAGTATCTCGTTGATCTCGCTGGCGCGGGTGAGCAGGGTCTCGCCCAGCTCATTGGTGTGGCGCGACACGGTATCGGCGAGCTCGCCGGTGCGCGTCGCCAGCGTATCGGTGAGGGCCTGGGTGCGGCCGTCGAGTGCGTCGGCGAGAATCTGCGAATGACCTTCGAGTGCATCCGACATCTCGCGCGAACGGTTGCCGATGACTTCGGTAATCTGCTTGGAGCGCTGACCAAGCGTCTCGATCATCTCGCGGGTACGCTGCGAAACGATGTCGTTGAAGTGGCCGGACTTCTCGTCGAGCGCCATTTCGAGCACGTTGGCACGGGCCGCGAAGCTGGCATTGTTCTTTTCGAGCGCGGCAATCAGCTTCTCGCCCTTGTCGCCGACGACGCCGTCGAGCGCCTGGAGGCGCGTGTCGATCACCACGGCGATCTCATCGAGGCGAGCGTCGAACTGGGTGAGGTTCTGCGAGCCGGCGCCCATGAGCGTCACGCGCGCGCGCTCGGTGGTGTCGTCGAGGGCACCGCTGAGCTCGATCATCGCCGTCTGGAGCTTGCTCTCCATGGCGTTGACCTGGATCGAAATGGCCTCGTCGAGCTGCTTGCTGAGGTTGCCCAGAAGGCCCTCGGCCTCGGCCGTTCGCGCCGAAATATCGGATGCGATCCGGCTGCCGATCATGTCGAGAGCCGAGGAGACCTCGTGACCGCGGTCGCGGAGCTGGTCGAGCAGCGTGATGCCGCCCTGGCTCAGGAGCTTGGCGAGCGAGGAAGTGCGGTTCTCGATCGCTTCGGCCAATGTATTGCCGCGGCCGTCAAGCGCTTCCGTCAGAGCATTGATGCGATCGTCGATGGCGGCGGAGAATTCCTGCGTGCGGTTTTCAAACGCACCGGTGATGGTACCGGCACGGTCCTCGAGCGTGACATTGAGACGGCTGGCGCTGTCATCGAGGGCATTGAGAAGGTTGCTGGTGCGCTGGTCGATCAGCGACACGAAGGATTCGGTGCGCTCGCCGAAGGCGCCATTCAACGAATTGCCGGCGGATTCGAGGGCCTTGGTGAGATTGCCACCGGACTCGACGATGGTGCCGGCGATGCGCTGGCTGATCATGTCGAGGTCGAACACGAGGCCGGTGTGGCTCTCGGTGATGGCTTCGCGGACGCGTTCGGTATTGGTGATTACCGCTTCGCGCTGGCTGGCCAGTTCCTGGATCAGCGCACGCATGCGCGATTCATTGTCCGAATAGGTGCGCTCGAGGGCGGTGACCTCGTTGTGGATCATCACCTCGAGCTCGCCGGCACGGGACAGGGCGCGTTCGAGGCCATCACCCAAAGCGTTGACCTCGCGGCGCACGGCCTGGCCGACCGAGGCCACCTTCTCGGAAGCCGTCGTTTCGGGCTCGGCGAGCCGGATGGCGGCATGCGTCACGGCGGTCGCAGCATTGCGCAAATCCTGCGCACGACGGATCAGTGTCGCAATCGCGAAAAAGGCGAAGACGGGAATGATCGCCAGCGCGAGCATACCGATGAAATCGTTGGAGCCCCAGAAGGCCGAGCTGCCGAACTGGCTGCCATTACGGACGATGCCGATGCCGAGGATCGCCGCAACCCACACGATCGATACGATGACAGCAACAAGATTCGGGGTCGAATTGGAACGCGACTGCAGGCCGTAGAGAATGCGCGAGCCCTGGAAGCGGTCGTCATTGGCGACCGAGCCGGACATGGCCGCCTGCTTGTCTGCAACCCGGGCGCGCTCGGCGCGCGAGTTGGGGCGGTGGCCCTGAGGCATCTGGGGGCCATGCGGCTCGCCCCTCGCTTCGGATGCTGCCGGCTCGGCATTGTCGCCGAACACAGAGTCCTTGAGCGCGTCCTCTACCGCGGAGAATGCAAGGGTTGCGGGATCTTCCTGGGTGCTCGATTTCTTCGCCATACTCTTACAACTCTCACGTCGGCTGTTTGCGACTAAGACGGCAGGTCGAGCTGTAATGCACCTGTCCCCGTTTCAGGACTCCGGAACATTTGGGTAAAAAGCGAATCAAATTGCCCCGCCATTGACCCCAACCCCGCACCGCCGCGCGCCGGGTAAGCCTCAACATACATTCAATTTGAGGCAAACCGAGCAGTATCTTAAGCAAAGGTTAATTTGGGCGGTTTGTTGGCGCTTGCCGCAATTGGGTGCATTGCAACGATCGCTCTTAAGGGCGGATTCATCCGGATTTCCTAGCCTCGCACGTCTGCCAGAAGGGCAGGTGTATTGCGTGCGTGAGGCAGGATTATGCGTGGCGACAACACGGCCGAGGCCGAACTGGGCGAGGGCTCCCGGCCTCACATCCGCGGGCCCATCGACCTGGAGCATCTGAGCCGCCAGACTCTAAGTGATCCGGGCCTCGAAGCCGAGGTACTGCGCCTGTTCGACCGGATGAGCCACACCTATTACGAACGGCTCGAGGTCAGCACCACCGTCGATGAGCTGCTGCGGAACTTCCATGCGCTGAAGGGCGCGGCGGCGGGCGTGGGCGCCTTTGGGCTCGCCGAATTGGCGCGTGTTGCCGAGCAGGAGTTGCGCGAGGGCGGGCCGGTCAATCCGGAGCGGATCGACGACCTCGCGCTCGCCGTCCAGGAGGTCTCGGAGTTCATCGAAAACCGGCTCAGGACCGAGCAAGCGGCATAACAGCCCCGCCAAAGGCTTGCTTGCGGCGGGCCGAGGGCGCGGGATATATGCCGCGACATGCCCAAGATCACATTCATCGAAGCCAACGGCACCGAGTATGTCACCGAGGCCGAAAACGGCTCGACGGTGATGGAAACCGCCATCATGAACGGCGTGCCGGGAATCATTGCCGAGTGCGGCGGCGCCTGCACCTGCGCGACGTGCCACGCCTATGTCGACGAGGCATTTGTCGATATTGTCGGGCCGCCTTCGATGATGGAGGAGGATATGCTCGATTTCGCCTTCGAAGTGAAACCGAACAGCCGGCTTTCCTGCCAGATCAAGGTTCGGGACGAACTCGACGGACTGATCATGCGCGTCCCGTCGCGCCAAGGGTAGGCCTTTCCACCGGACGGCCTCTGCTCGATGACGGCTTTCCATGCTGGGGCGGCGTAAGGGAAAAATGTAAAGCTATTGTATTTCAATAGCTTGTCGTGAAACCCCGATGTCGCTTATAGCAGCGCCCGAAAGGCCGTGCATGGGTGAGCTGAACACATTCCCGCTGAGCTACAAGGTCCAGGGCCAGCGCATCGTCATCGTCGGCGGTGGCGAGGAAGCCCTCAACAAAGCGCGGCTGGCCATTAAGACGACTGCTTCAGTCGTGATACTCGCGCAGCTGATATCCTCGAAAGAGCTGCACGAAGTAGCAACGGAAATCGTCGAAAACTACCAAAGCGCGGTGCTGGAGCGGACGGCGCTGGTGTTCATCGCCGAGGCGAGCGAACTGGCCGACCAGGTCAAGGCAGACGCCCGGGCCCGCGGCATCCCGGTCAACGTCGTCGACGTCCCCGAGGAGTGCGACTTCTACACCCCCGCCATCATCGACCGGGCGCCGCTGACGGTCGCGGTCTCAAGCGAGGGCGATGCGCCCGTGCTGGCGCGGCTGGTCCGCGCCCGGATCGAGGCGCTGCTGTCGCCCGAGCTCGGCCGGGTCGCGCGCCTCGCGGGCTCGCTGCGCGAGCGCGTCGCCGCCGCGCTGGGCAAGGTGCAGGCCAAGCGCTTCTACGAGGATCTCGTCACCGGGGTCGGTGAACCGGAAGCGCTGCTCGAAGCCCATGCCAGCGAAGCCACCGGCGAGGTCTGGCTCATCGGCGCCGGGCCGGGTGCGGAGGATCTGCTGACGCTGCGCGCACAGCGCCTCCTGCAAGCGGCCGACGTGGTCGTCCACGACCAGCTCGTGCCCGACGCCGTGATCGAGATGGGCCGGCGCGATGCCGAACGCATCGCGGTCGGCAAGCGGAAGGGGCACCATTCCTTCACGCAGGCGCAGATCAACGCCCTGTTGATCCGGTTGGCCCGCGAGGGCAAGCGCGTGGCGCGGCTCAAATCGGGCGATCCGATGGTGTTCGGCCGCGCCGGCGAGGAACTCGCGGCCCTGCGCAAGGCCGGCATCGGCTACCGGATCGTCCCCGGCATCAGCGCGGCGATGGCCGCCGCTGCCGACACCGCGACGCCGGTGACGCTGCGCAAGGTTTCGCCGGGTGTGCTGTTCGCGACCGCGCATGGCGCGCAGAGCGAGGAACTCGACCACTGGGCGTCGCTCGCGTCCTCCGGCCTGACGCTGGGACTCTACATGGCCAAGTCGATCGCGGCCACCACGGCGCGCAAGCTGATGGCTCGCGGCATGAGCCCGTCGCTGCCCATCGGCATCGTGGTCAATGCCGGCCGCCGGGATCGCTCCCTCTATCGCGGCACCCTCGGCGAACTCGCGCAGGGCAATCGCGCAATGGAGGATGGGCCCGCGATCATCTTCGTGGGCGAGGCAGTCGGTCATGGCGACTGGGGCGAGGCGGCCGACATCGCCGAGCAGACCTACAGGGTGGCGTGATGGAAATCCTCACCGGCAACGAGTTGCTGAGCGGCGCCACGGTATATCTCGACCGCAACGGCAGCTGGGTCGAAGACCTGCAGCAGGCGCGCGTCTTCCTCAAGGAAGAAGCCGAAGCCCGCGACGCTGCCATTGCCGCGACCAAGAAGACGATGCGCATCGTTTCACTCGAAACCGAGACGGTGACGCTGCGCGACGGCGTGATCCATCCCGACCGTATTCGTGAACGTATCCGCGCCGCGGGCCCCACGGCCCCGCGTTTCGACCGCCAGCACCTCGACGGGGACGGCCATGTATCGATATGACGAGTTCGACGCAGCGTTCGTGCGCGAACGCACCGCGCAGTTCCGCGATCAGGTGAACCGCCGCATCCGCGGCGAGATCAACGAGGACCAGTTCCGGCCGCTCAGGCTGATGAACGGCCTCTACCTCCAGCTCCACGCCTATATGTTCCGGATCGCCATTCCTTACGGAACGCTGCGGTCCAGGCAGTTGCGCAAGCTCGCCTTCCTCGCGCGCACCTATGACCGTGGCTATGGCCACTTCACCACGCGCACCAACATCCAGTTCAACTGGCCCAAGCTGCGCAACATCCCCGACATGATCGAGCATCTCAACGAAGTCGAGATGCACTCCATCCAGACCTCGGGCAATTGCATCCGCAACATCTCGACGGACCAGTTCGCCGGGGCCGCCGCCGACGAGATCATCGATCCGCGGCCGGTCGCGGAAATCCTCAGGCAATGGTCGAGCCTCCACCCCGAGTTCTCCTACCTGCCGCGCAAGTTCAAGTTTGCGATCACCGGCGCCCCGGCGGACCGCGCGGCGATCAAGTTCCACGACATCGGGCTCAGGGCCGTGACCAATGCCGACGGCGAGATCGGGTGGGAAGTGTGGGTCGGCGGCGGCATGGGCCGCACGCCGATGGTCGCGAAGATGATCCGGCCGTTCGTCGAGCACGAGAACCTGCTCGCCTATTCCGAGAGCATCGTGCGCGTCTACAATCGCTACGGCCGGCGCGACAACAAGTTCAAGGCGCGCATCAAGATCCTCGTCCACGAGATCGGCATCGACAAGATGCGCGAGGAGGTCGAGGCGGAGTATGCGCTGACCAAGGGTGGGCAGCTTACCCTGCCGCAGGCCGAGCTTGACCGGATTGCCGCCTATTTCGCGCCGCCGCCCTTCGAGCTGACCAATGTCACGCAACTCGATATCCAGCGCGAGAAGGCCGCCGACCCCGCTTATGGCGAATGGCTGGAGCGGAATCTCCACACCCACCGCGCGCCCGGCTACGCGTCGGTGACGATTTCGCTCAAGCCCATCGGCGGTGCGCCCGGCGACTGCACGGCTGAGCAGATGGAAGCGGTCGCCGATCTCGCCGAACGCTATTCGTTCGACGAGCTGCGTGTCACGCATGAACAGAACCTCGTTCTGCCGCCTGTGCGCGTCAGCCATTTGCGGGAAATCTACGACGTGCTGGTCGAGCATGGACTCGCCACGGGCAATGCCGGGCTCATCACCGACATGATCACGTGCCCGGGCCTCGATTTCTGCTCGCTGGCCAATGCCCGATCGATCCCGATCGCGCAGGAGATTTCGCGCAAGTTCGCCGATACCGAGCGGCAGCGCGAGATCGGCAACCTCAAGATCAAGATTTCCGGCTGCATCAATGCCTGCGGGCACCACCATGCCGGCCACATCGGCATCCTCGGCGTCGAGAAGAAGGGAACCGAACTCTACCAGATCAGCGTGGGCGGCGACGGCAGCGAGAATGCCGCGATCGGCGACATCCTCGGCCACGGCTTCGTCGCAGAGGACGTGCCGGACGCCATCGAGCGGCTGGTGGAAACCTATATCGCCAGGCGCGAGAGCGCGGACGAGCCTTTCATCGCCGCCTACCGCCGCCTCGGGGAAGCTCCGTTCAAGGAGGCGCTCTATGGCAGCGCTTGATACGCGTAGGCCCGCCGCAAGCGGCTTCCCCCCCATCCGCCCTTCGGGCAGCCTCTCCCACGAGGGGAGAAGGCCCAAAGGCCGCGATGCCAGTGTGTCGACCTCCTCCCCTGATGGGAGCAGGTGGCGAAGCCGGCTGAGGGTGAGAGCGCTTGCGCAAGTCGCCGAGGCCCTCCGATGAACGTGGACACGCTCGCCTTTGCTCCGCCCAAGCCCGACAAGCTGCGTTCGCTCGGTATCATGGCGCTCAACGGCATGTTCGACGAAATGGACGGCGTGGGCGTGCTGCGCCAGGCCGTCACCGAAATCCTGCCGGGCAATATCGCGATCGTCTCGTCCTTCGGCGCGGACTCCTCGGTGCTGTTGCACATGCTGGCGCAGGTCGACCGGACGCTGCCGGTCTATTTCCTCGAAACCGGCAAGCATTTCCCCGAGACGCTGGCCTATGTCCACACGCTCGGGAAGCGTCTCGGGCTGACCAATGTGCGCTGGCTGCGACCCGACCCCAGCGACCTCGCCCGCTTCGATCCCAAGGGCGATTTGTGGGAGACCGATCCGGATTCGTGCTGCCACATCCGCAAGACGGAACCGCTGGAGGCGGCGATTGCGCCATTCGGCGGCTGGGTCACCGGCCGCAAGCGCTACCAGACGGCGGAGCGCGGCGTGCTGCCACATTTCGAGCTCACCGGCGACGACCGCATCAAGGTCAATCCCCTGGCCTATTTCTCCGATGCCGACGTCAACGCCTACAAGCTCGAGCACGGCCTGCCCGAGCACCCGCTGTTTGCCAAAGGCTACCGGTCCATCGGCTGCGCCCCATGCACGACCATCGTCCCTGAGGGCGAGGATCCGCGGGCGGGACGCTGGCGCGGCCTCAACAAGAAGGAATGCGGCATCCATTTCGACTTCAACGGCGCCATCGCCCGGCCGAAAGCGGCCGCCGAAAAGACCCTGTTCAAGGACGGCACCTTCATTGCCGATCCGTTCCGGCCCTGGGCAGAGGGTGACGATCCGGCCACGGTGCGCTACACGCATGTGCCGGTGAAGGTGTTCCTCGAGAACCGCGAGGCGGTGCTCGCCAATCCGCACCCGCTGGGGCTGTTGGTCGCACCTGCCGACAAGGTGGAGGACGTCGCGGCCGATCTGGGGCGCTTCGCCTCCGTGGCGATCTCGTTTCCCGCTTTCGTCGATGGGCGCGGCTACACCAGCGCCCGGCTCCTCGTCGAGCGCTTCGGCTACAAGGGCGAAGTCCGGGCGATCGGCGACGTGCTGATGGACCAGCACACGCTGATGCGCCGGTGCGGCTTCAACGCCTTCGTGGTCACCCATCCGGCGACGCGCAGGGCGCTCGAAACCGGCAGGCTGACCACGGTCAACCGGTTCTACCAGCCGGTGGGGCTCACCGAGGTGCCGGCCGGCACGCGGCCGTTCCTGCGTCGCCCGGCCGAACTGGAAACGGCCTAAGTCCCGATTGCGCAGGGCGCCACTCCTGCGAAAGCAGGCCCGCTGCATCCTGCGGCTTTTTGGGTTCCCGCTTTCGCTGGGATGACACCTGAGATAAAGGCGGCGCCGAGGGCAGGCGCGCCGAACTGGAATGAAAGATACAATGTCGAATGTGATCGAAACGGATGTGGTTATCGTTGGCGCGGGGCCGGTGGGACTCTTCGCCGTGTTCGAGCTCGGACTGCTCGACGTCAAGTGCCACCTCATCGACATTCTCGACCGGCCGGGGGGGCAGTGCGCCGAACTGTATCCGGAAAAACCGATCTACGACATTCCGGGCTTCCCGGTGATCACCGGGCAGGGCCTCGTCGACAATCTGATGCAGCAGATCGCACCGTTCGGGCCGCAGTTCCATTTCTCGCGCATCGTCAACACGCTCGAAAAGCTGCCCGACGGCCGTTTCAGGCTCACCACCGATGCGGACGAGACGTTCCTGTGCAAGGCGGTGGTGGTCGCCGCCGGGGGCGGCTCGTTCCAGCCCAAGCGGCCACCGGTCGAGGGTATTGAGGTCTATGAAGGTAAATCGGTGTTCTACGCCGTCCGCAAGATGGACGATTTCCGCGACCAGGACGTGCTGATCGTTGGGGGCGGCGACTCCGCGCTCGACTGGACGCTGAGCCTCGAGCCGATCGCGCGCTCGCTGACGCTTGTCCACCGCCGGCCGGAGTTCAAGGCGGCGCCGGCCTCGGTCAACCGCATGCGCGAGCTGGCCGCCGAAGGGCGCATCAACTTCCTCACCGGACAGGTGGCGCGGCTCGAAGGCGATGGCGGCCAGCTCAGCGTCGTCCATCTGTCGATGGCGGCGGGGGAGACGACACTCCATGCAACCCGCATGTTGCCCTTCTTCGGACTCACCATGAAGCTCGGCCCGGTGGCGGACTGGGGCCTGGAGCTCAACGACAACCTCATCGCGGTCGATACCGAGAAGTTCGAATCGTCGGTGCCGGGCATCTTCGCCATCGGCGATATCAATCACTATCCGGGCAAGCTCAAGCTGATCCTATCGGGCTTCCACGAAGCCGCGCTGATGGCGCAGGCGGCCAAGGCGATCGTATCGCCGGGCGAGCGCGTGGTGTTCCAGTACACGACCTCGAGCACCAAGCTGCAGAAGAAGCTGGGCGTGGCATGAAGATCACCGTCATCGACCAGGGGGGCACCGTGCACGAGCTCGATGGGCTCGATGGCTGGCGCGCGATGGAGGTGATCCGCGACTGGGGCCTCGATATCAAGGCCGAGTGCGGCGGCGCCTGCTCGTGCGCCACCTGCCATGTGTGGGTGGACGAAAACTGGTATGGCAAGCTGCAGCCAGCCAGCGACGACGAAGAAGACCTCATCTTTTCGACGCTCGACCAGAAGCCGACCTCGCGGCTGAGCTGTCAAATCCTGCTCAACGAGGAGCTCGACGGGCTGACGCTCACGCTGGCGCCGAGCGCCGCCAAGCAGCCCGCGGGCAGCTGAGGCTCGATCAGAGGCCGGCCACGCGTCGCGGAGCGGTGGTAACAGAATGAGGTTCTACCGCGCTGCCGTCGCGGCTAAGGCTTTTCCTTCGCCTTGAGTACGTTGGCGAGCTCGGGCAGGAAATCCTTCACCATCGGCTGGGGTTCGGTGGTGAAGGGCAGGGGGCGCACCACGCGCATTGCGGCGATGCCGACGCGCACCGTCATCAGGCCGTTCACTACCCCTTCGCCGAGCCGCTGCGACAGGCGCGCGGCGAGGCCCTGGCCGACGAGCTGCTCGATCACGCCGTCGGTGAGCACCAGCCCGCCGGTGACCGCGAGGTGGCCGAGGATCGCGCCGATCAGCCGCCACGAACTCCACAGGCCCGGGCGCGCGCCATAGAGCCGGGCGATGGCGCCGCCGAGCCGCACGCTCTCCCAGATCACGAAGCCGACATCGATGAGGGCCCGCGGGCTCACGGCGGTCACCAGCGCGACGCGCCGGGCCGAGGCGGCGGCAAGCGCGCGGGCGCGGGCATCGAGCGGCGCCATCAGCGTGCGCTCGGTGAAGCGCAGCAGATCGCCGCCATCGAAGACCTGGCTCTCGTTCGCCTCGAGGGCCGCGAGGGCGCGCGACAGGTCGGCGCGCGGGGCATAAATGTCGCGGAGCTCGGCGACGATGGGCCGCGCGTCCTTCAGCCGGTCGGACGCGAGGGCGCTCAGCGTGCGGGCCTTGAGGTGGTCGAGCGAGCGCAGCCGCCACAGCGAGCCGATCTCGCGCGCGATGAGGACGAACGCCGCCAGCGCGAGCAGCGCGAGGATGGTGACGCCCACCCAGCCGAGCCAGACGTTGCTGGCGAACAGGTCGCGGATCAGCGCGTCGGCCGCGAGGCCAAGGCCGAGAGAGACGAGGATGCCCGCGGTGCTCCACAGCAGCCGCACCAGCCAGTTGGGCCGGCGCGGCGTCAGCGGCACGGTTTCGGGATCGGGCCGGGGGTCGGAGAGGGAGTCGACGGTGGCCGGCAGCTCGGCCACCTCGTCCGGCGTAAAGGCGCGCGGGGCGCGGGCCGCGATCCCGGCAGCGTGTTCCGGCTCGAGCGGAATGGCAGTGGGGCGCTTCATTTGAGCCAGTCTCCGATGAGGAAGTCGAGCGCACGATCCAAGCGGATATGCGGCAGCACGACGGCGCCCTCCGCGTTGCGCTCGAGCTTTTGCGGGGGCAGGAAGCGCATGAAGTTGAGCGCGATCCGGCCGGCGCCGAAGGCGGCTTCGGGCTGCGCCGGCAGGTCGCCGGGGAACAGCGCGATCTCCGTCGTGCCGTCATAGACGGTGCCGTCGAGCTTTTCGCCGGCCTCGGGCGTGCCGATGATCACGTCGAGGTCCTTGATGCGGCCCTCGCGCGTGGCGCGCACCGCCGCCAGCGCCACCGACGAGGTCTGAGCGCCGGCGAATTTCGCGCGGCGCGCGGCGCGGGCGACGAGGCGGTTGAGGATCGCCTCGAGCCGGTCGTGGCTGGTCGAGTGCACGTGATCGGCCTTGGTCGCGGCGAACAGGATGCGGTCGATGCGGCGCGCGATCAGCCGCTGGAACGGATTGGCGTCGCCCTGCCGGAAGCAGGCGAGGATGTCGGTGAGCGCGGTTTCGAGATCGGCGACGGCGGCCGGGCCGGCGTTGAGGGCGCGCAGCGCGTCCACCAACACGATCTGCCGGTCGAGCCGGGCGAAATGATCGCGGAAGAAGGGGCGGACGACGATGGCCTTGTAGGCCTCGAAACGATGTTCCAGTGTCGCATGGAGACTGCCGCGGCGCGCCGTCGCCGCCGGTGCGTGCAGGGGCGCGAAGGTCAACGCCGGCGTTCCCTCGAGGTCGCCCGGCATCAGGAAGCGTCCAGGGGGCAGGGTCGATAGCGCATGCGTGTCGGCGCGGCTGGCGCGCAGATATGCGGTGAACGCCGCCGCCAGCCGCTCGGCATCGGGCTCGTTCATCGGCTTGCCCGTATCGATCGAGGCGAGGAGGTCGAGATAGGTACGCGCCTCGGGCGGAGCGGACGGTTCGGCGGCGCGGACCAGCGCCTGCGCCGACCATTCGGCGAAGCTCAGCGACAGCAGCGGCAGGTCCAGCAGCCACTCGCCGGGGTAGTCGACGATGTCGAGATTGAGCGTCGACGGCCCGGCCCAGCCGGCCCACCATTGCTGCGACTGGAATTTCAGCACCAGTCGCAACTGACTGATGCGCCGCGTGCTTTCGGGCCAGTGCGGCGCCGTGCCGGCGAGCGCCCCGAGGTGCTGCTCATAGGCAAAGCGTGGGATCGAGGCGTCGGGAGATTCCGCGAGCCGGGCACCGATGAGCCGCCCCTCGGCCAGCGCGCCGAAGCCAAGCAGCCGGCCGCCGGTCAGGAGGTTGTGCACCAGCGCGGTAATGAAGATGGTCTTGCCGGCCCGGCTGAGTCCGGTCACGCCCAGCCGCAGAGTGGGGGTGAAGGTGCCCGTCGCGGTGTCGGCCAGATTGCCCAGGGCAATGCCGATTTCGTCGGTGATTGTCGTCGGCGATTGCGGCATCGGCCTCTCTCAGATGCCTGAAACGTAAGGAGTTTCACCCCGATTGCAATAACCCGCAACCGCGCCCTCCGGCGCCGCGTTTCCTCACCAGAACGAGGAGGATGTCATGCAAAAGCAGGTTGCCGGCGCCAAGATCACCATCAACGCGCCGGTCGAGTCGGTCTGGCACGCGATTACCAAGTCCGAAATCGGGCTGATGCCGCACACTGTCGTCACCAGCGACTGGAACATCGGCGACCCCATCGTTTTCGAGGGCGAGTTCAACGGCAATCACTTCAGGGACTATGGCGAAGTGCTGGAGAGGCATGACGGCCACACCGTCGCCTTCTCGCACTGGAGCCGCACAGCGGAACGGCCAGACAATTATCACATCGTGCGCTACGAGCTCGATGGTGAGAATGGCGAGACCCACGTCACGCTGACGCAGACGAATGTCGGCGAGAAACCCGAGATCGATGCCAAGACGAAGGCCGAATTCGACAGGAACTGGCAGATGATGCTGGCGCATCTGAAGAAGGCCGCCGAGGCCGGCGGCTGAGCGTCCGCTCACCGGTGCGGTGCGAACCAGCGCGCCAGCGCCTCAGCCAGCCCCGCCATATCGCCCGCCTCTGCCGCCCATGCGACGCACCCGTCGGGCCTGACCAGCAGTGAGGGCCCCGTCGCGAGAGGGACACAGTGCACCCGGGCGAAGCCGGCCGCCACCTGGGCAGCGCGCTCGTCGCCAGATGCGTCGAACAAGACGCCGTCGCCCTCGGCCAACCGGGCGAACAACGATGGCCCATTGTCTTGTGCGCCGACGCGATCGCCGATAAGGCGGCCGACCTCATCGCGGTCCGCACCGAGATCGTAGCGCGTCGCGAGGCCGCTCATCAGCCCGTCGATGTGGGTGTTGACGTCGTTTAGCTCCATCAGCGCAGCGACGACGCCGCGTAACGCGTCGGTGCGCGGATCGGGCCGCATCAGCGCGACCTGCGCCAGCGTGTTGGCGAGCACTGCCTCGGCAACCGGCCGCCGCTCCAGGGTGTAGCTGTCGAGCAGGCTTTCCGGCTTGTCGCCGCGAACCACGGCGGCGAGCTTCCAGCCCAGATTGGCCGCGTCGGCAAGACCCAGACTCAAGCCCTGCCCGCCGACGGGCGAGTGGACGTGCGCCGCGTCGCCGGCGAGCAGCACGCGGGCTTTGCGATAGTTGTCGGCGAGGCGTGTGACATCGGAAAAGCGGCTTGCCTGCTCCATGGCCGTTACGCGGATATCGGCACCGCTGATCCGCCGCAGCACGACCTCGATCTCCTCGCGGGTCACCGGCGCGTCCCGATCGGCCGGCGGGCCGCTGAAGTCGTGCAGCCCGAGCCGGCGCGGCCGCGGGCCATTGACCACGACGCCGCCTGACATGCGGGCGGCGCCACGCGGCAACCGCTCCGGGTGGTCCAGATCGACGATCGCCTGGTACATGGTGAGGCTCGGCGGCGTGCCCTCGACGGTGAAACCCGCCAGCTTGCGGACCGTGCTACGCCCGCCATCGCAGCCCACCAGCCACGCGCTGCGGGCGCTGGCCGGCCCCGCCGGCGAGGTCCAGCCGACCTGAACGCCGTCCTCGCCCTGTTCAATCCGCGTGACCTCGCAACCGCGCCGGATTTCTATGCCGAGCTCCGCCGCGCGCCCCGCGAGTATCGCTTCAACGCCCTGCTGGTCGACCCAGCGCATCCGCCGCCCGGGCTCGAGGCTGGAGCGGATCGGGAGCAGGGCGAAATGCCCGCGGGAGCTCGCAAGGCGGGCCCGCATCTGCGGCGCCGACGCTCCCATGGCCGTGAAGGTGCGCTCTTCGGCTTCGGCCAGTGCCGACCCCATCCCCCGGCGCTCGAGCGCTTCCGCGCCGAGCGGGCCGATGGCGGGCGCCTTGATGCCCAGGTTCGGGTCCATGAGGCGTTCCAGCACCAGCACGCGCGCGCCGCCCAGCGCGAGCTCGATCGCGAGCAACAGCCCGACGGGGCCCGCGCCTACGACAATGACGCCAGTTTTCCTCACCGCGCGCTATTCACCGATGCGATCGATGTCGAAGGGCGTCGTCTGGTAGATCTCGTTGATCCAGTTCTGGAACAACAGATGGGCGTGACTGCGCCAGCGGTTTTCGGGTTCGATGCTGGTGTCGCCATTGGGGAACAGGTTCGCCGGCGGGGGCGTGTCGAGCCCCGCCTTCCTGTCGCGCTCATACTCGTCCGCCAGCGAACGGTTGTCGTATTCGAGGTGGTTGAGCATGTGCACGGCCCGGTGCCCCGGATCATCCAGCATGCACACGCCGATCTCGGCATTGTCGATGAGGATCTCGAGATCGGACGAGAGGCTGTCGCGCGCGATGTCGTTGTAGCGGCTCACCGGGATCATCGGGCTGTCGGAGAATCCGCGCAGCCACGGGGTGCGCCGGTTGAGCACCTTGTGGCGAAACACGCCGAAGGCCTTGTGTGCCATACGGTAGCGATGCGCGTTGTGGAAATGATGCAGAGCCGCCTGCGCACCCCAGCAGATGAACATGGTGTAGTGCACATTCGTCTGCGTCCACTCCATGATCTCGACCATCTCCTTCCAGTAGCGCACCTCCTCGAAGGGGATGTTGGCGATCGGGGCACCGGTGATGACGAAACCGTCGAACTTGCGCGCGCGGACGTCGGACCAGGTGGAATAGAACGCCTTGAGATAATCCTCCGAGGTGTTCTTGGATTTGTGGTCGGTGATGCGCACCAGCGTCAGGTCGACCTGCAGCGGCGTGGCGCCGATGAGGCGCGTAAACTGCGTTTCGGTGCGCTCCTTGTTGGGCATCAAGTTCAGCAGGCCGATCTGCAGGGGGCGGATGTCCTGCCGTGCGGCGCGCGTCGAATCCATGACCACGACGCCCTCTTGTTCGAGCGTCTTGCGGGCAGGCAGATTGTCGGGAATGCGAATAGGCATGGTTGCGGTCTCGTACGATGAAGGGAAACGGGCTGGCGCGCGATGGCGCTAGCGCATTCGGCCCTTGATCGCGGCGGTGACGAGGTCGATGAACTCTTCGCCATCGCGCACGGTTGCGAGGTCGGCCGCGTCGATGGTGTAGCCGAAATTGTCGGCCAGTTTCTGGTAGCGCGGCAACCGATCATGCAGCAGCGCTTCGAAGCCCCAGGCACCGAACTTGGCGGGGTCGACCTTGGCGTCGTCGGTCACCTTGTTGAGCTTCTTGAACTCGGCCCACTTTCGCGTGAGGAACGCAGGCTGATAATACATCGGCTTGGGCGATTGCCTGAACCGGCGCACCAGCTCCTCGGCATCCCGCTCGGTGCCGCGAATATAGATCAGCACCGTGTGCCTGCCGAGCGTTTCGATCACCGGGTCCCGGGGATCGTCCGGGTCGACGACCTCGATCAGCGAACCGCCGGTATCGGCGATGAAATTGTCGTAGCCGTAAAGATCGTGTGCGCGCTGGATGAAGTAGGGCACTTCCTTGAGGGCCGCGATCTCGGCAATGCGGTGCTGCTCCTGCCGGCGGCGATATTCGTCGAGCTCGAGCCCGCCCTTGGCCTTGTTGCCCGGCCTGCCGAGATAGGTCGACAGCGGATCGAGATTGGAGAAGGTGATGGCCGAACTGAGCTTGATCGAATCCGAGCGCAGCAGGTCGCGCAGGAACGGCACCTTCATCGCCTCGGCCTTGAAATTGTCGGTGATGAACTCGCCCATGTGGCGCGTGCCAATGCGGTAATCCACCGAGTAGTGGAACCACTGGCTGTGGCGCAGCAGCGCGGCCAGCCGCGTCTTGCCGACGCCGGCCATGCCGAACACCGTCACGGCGTGACGCGGCGCATCATGAAATTCGGCTGGCGAATTGAAAAGCATGGCATTTCCGGCGCGTTGGCTCCGGTTCGCGTTTAGAGCATCGGCACCGGCCTCACAAGGACCGGCAGAATCTGCCGCAAGGCGGAGTCATTTGCCTAGGCGCGTGACTTTTGCACCGCGCAAAAGCCAGCGGAATCAGGGTTCTGCGTCTTGGCACGGCCCTTGCTCCCATGATCCCCGGATAGGCGTGCTTGCGGCCCGCCAGGACAACAGAGGACGACAATGGGTATCTACGGGGCTCTTTCCACCGCCGTCACCGGGCTGCGCGCCCAGTCATTTGCGCTCGAGAACATCTCGGGCAACATCGCCAATTCGCAGACCACGGGCTTCAAGCGCATCGACACCGATTTCGTCGACCTGATCCCCGATGCGCCGCGCAGGCTGCAGTCGGCCGGCTCGGTGCTGGCGCAGTCGCGCTCGAACAATACGCTGCAGGGCGACGTGAAGGCGGTGTCGAACTCCACCTATATGGCGGTAAACGGCTCCGGCTTCTTCGTGGTCGAGCCTTCGATCGGCAGCTCGGATGGCAATTCGCTGTTTGCCGGCACCAATTTCTATACCCGCCGCGGCGATTTCGACGTCGACAAGAACGGCTACCTCGTCAACGGCTCGGGCTATTACCTCAAGGGCCTGCCGGTCGATCCGGCCACGGGGAACGTGTCGAGCTCGCTGCCGCAGGTGCTGCGCATCTCGAACAACTTCCTCGCGGCGCAGGAGACGAGCCGCGTCAACTACCAGCTCAACCTGCCGTTGCTGCCCAATACGGCGCAGTACAAGGAGGCCAAGACGCCGGGCAGCGAACTGCTGGACAGGGGCGATTTCATCGACCCCGACACCCCCGCGGTCCGCTCGGGCGCGGCGCTCACGAGCGGCACGCTTTCCAACACCCTGTTCGCCGATGGCGAGACCTTCGAGGTGACGGTCGGCTCGACCAGCAAGACCTTCACCTTCCACTCGGGCGTGGGCACCACCTCGGGCACCGACATCTATTTCGAGGATGCCGGCTCGGATGAGCTGGGCGAAGTGATCGCGGCGATGAATCTCGAGCTGGGCAGCGCGGCGACCGTCGGCTTCACCGGCGGCAATATCCGCGTGACGGCCACGGGCGACGACAACAGCGTCGCGATCGTGGACGGCACCACCGGTCTCGGCTTCACCGACGGCACGTCGGACCCGACGCTCTCGGTGGGCGCCCGCGTGGATACGGTCACGGCGGCCGGCGCCTCAGACTTCATCGCCCAGTCGATCAGCGGCGGCACCGTGACGGTCTATACCTCGACGGGTGCGCCGGCCAATGTGCAACTGCGTTGGGCCAAGATCGACAGCGCCACGTCTGGCGGTACCGACACCTGGAACCTGTATTATCTTGAGAATGGCGCGGCCACGGGCAGCCAGCCGATGTGGACCCGCGTGCCGCAGGATTTCACCTTCGGCACCGACGGCGCGCTGACGGCGCCCGCCACCGACGAGATCAGCCTCTCCGGCGTCACCGTCGACGGCGTCTCGGTGGGCGCCCTGAGGCTCGACTTCGGCACCGACGGCATCACGCAGTTCAACGATCCCAACGGCACGGCCGGCGTCACGGCACTCAGCCAGAACGGCTATCCGGCGGGTGAATTCTCGTCGGTGGCGATCGACGACAGCGGCCGCGTGGTCGTGTCGTACAGCAACAACCAGCAGGTGGAAGTTGCCCAGGTGATCACGGCCAACTTCAATGCCGCCAACCAGCTCAAGCGCCTCGACGGCGGCATCTTCGCCGAGACCGCGGATTCGGGCAGCGCGATCATCGATACACGGGGCGGCATCGTCGGCTCGTCGCTCGAGAGCTCCAACACTGACATTTCCGAGGAGTTCACCAAGCTGATCGTGACGCAGCAGGCCTATGCGGCGGGAACCCGCATCGTGTCGACAGCCGACCAGATGATCCAGGAAGCGCTGAACATGATCCGCTGAAGCGGGTCGGCCCGAGGGTAGTCCGCAAATGAGCCTCAGTTCATCCCTGAGCAATGCTCTGTCCGGCATGCATGTCAGCCAGAACAGTCTCGAGGTGTTGTCGCGCAACGTCTCGAATGCGGGCACGCCCGGCTATCACAAGCAGTCGCTGAGCGTCATCGATACCGTTGCCGGGGCGTCCACCTATGCGCGCTCCGGCACGGTGCAGCGGGCCTTCAACAAGAGCCTGCAGGTCTATTACACGAACGCCGTTTCGGACACGGCCTACGCCACGACGCGGGCAGCAAGTCTTGATCGCCTGCAGAGCTATCTCGGCATGCCCGGTCAGGCGGGCTCGCTCGATACGATGTTCTCCGACCTGCGCAACGCGTTCCAGGCGCTGAGCACCAGCCCGGACAATTATGCCTCCCGCGCCACGGTGGTGACGCAGGCGCAGGCGATGGTGACGACGCTCAATTCGCTGACGCGCGACGTCCAGCAATTGCGCCAAGAAGCCGAGAACGAGATGTCGGCGAGCGTCGACCAGCTCAATCTCGCGGTGAGCGCGCTCAAATCGGTCAACGACAAGCTGGGCGATCTCAGTTCGGACAATGCGACGCGCGCCACGCTGATGGACCAGCGCGACCGCCTGGTGTCGGAGATCGCCGAGCTCGTCGATGTGCGCGCCGACTACCGCAGCGACGACACCGTGGCGCTGATGACGCGCAGCGGCGTCGGCATTCTCGATGGCACCGGCGCGCGCTTCAGTTTCACGCCGGCCGGAGCGCTCAGCGCCGACAAGCAGTTCAGCACCGATCCGGCGAAGAGCAGCGTGGGCAAGCTCACCATCACGACGCTTTCGGGCACGACGATCGACCTGGTGCAGCAGGGGGTGCTGCAATCGGGCAAGCTCGGCGCGCTCGTCGAGTTGCGCGACAAGACGCTGGTGGCTGCGCAGGATCAGCTCGACGAGATCGCGGCGGCGCTGGCGCAGGCCATGTCCACCGTGGAGACGGCGGGCACCACCGCATCGGCGGGCACGCAGAACGGCTACGCGCTGGATTTGAGCAATGTCCGCCGCGGCAACGACTTCGTGCTCGACTACAAGGCGGGCGGCGCCGACAGGTCGATCCGCGTCGTCAATGTCGAGACCGGCAAGCTGCCGCTCGACTATGTGGATGCGATGGGCAGGCGCGTTGTCGGCATGGATTTCGGGGCCGGCGCCGCCGACGTCGCGGGCCGGCTGCAGGCGATTCTCGGCTCCGGCTTCACGGTCGGCGACACCGGCAGCACCATCACCGTGCTCGACGATGGCGGCGCCAACACCACCGACGTCACGGCGCTGACGGCGCGCACCACGGCGACGGCGCTGCAGAATGGCGACGCCGCACTCAACCTGTTCGTCGATGCCGGCAATGCCGACTTCACGAACAGCCTCGACGGCAAATCGCAGAAGCTGGGTTTCGCCGGCCGCATCGCCGTCAACTCCGAGGTGCTGATCGACAACACGCTGCTGGTCAAGGCGACGCCGACGAGCTCCCTGGGCGACCCGTCCCGCGTCGACTACCTGCTCGACCGCCTGCAATCCGCCAGCTTCGCCTCGTCGCAGAGGGGCGCGGCCTCGGCCGATACGTTCCGCCTGTCGGGCACCGTCAGCGACCTCATCGCGCAGACGATGAACTACACCGGCAGCCTGTCGGCGCTGGCGACCAGCGACGCCGACACGCAGCAGGTGGCGATGGATTCGCTCGATGAGCGCATGCAGAGCGAATACGGCGTCAATGTCGACGAAGAGATGGCGCGGCTGATCGAGCTGCAGAACGCCTATGCGGCGAACTCGCGCGTCATCGCCGCGGTGCAGGAATTGATGAACCGGTTGATGGAGCTCTAGCCAGTGGTCAACATCGTCAACCGCTCGATGTTTCCCGTGCAGACGAGCATGAACCTGATCTCCAGCATGCAGGAGCGCTTCGCGCAATTGCAGACGCAGCTGGCGACGGGCAAGAAGGCGTCCACGCTCGCCGAGATGGGCGCCGATCGCTTCATCACGCTGTCGATGACTTCGCGCGTCGCCCGCATCGAGGGGTACCAGAACAGCATCGACATGGTGAACATGCGGCTGAGCGTGTTCGACCAGGTGGTCGGCCGGCTCGACGCTGTCGAGTCCACAGCGCGGATGGCGATGGCGCCCAGCGCCTATGGCAGCTCCAACGTCAATTTCGGCACCGCGCCGTCGCTCGCCCGATCGCAGCTCGACGAAGTGGTGAACCTGCTCAACACCGATGTCGATGGCCGCTTTCTGTTTGCCGGCGGCAGCGTCGACAAGCGGCCAGTGGAAAACACCGACGCGTTGCTCAACGGGGCGGGCGGCAAGGCCGGCTACCTACAGGTCGCGGCCGAACGGTTGCTGGCCGACCAGGGCGACGGCCTGGGCCGGCTGATGCTGACGACCGCGGCCAACACCGTGACCCTCGCCGAAGACGGCGCGCACCCGTTCGGCTTCAAGCTGTCGACGCTGACGAGCAGCCCGTCGGCGGGCGCCAGCCTCACCGCGCCCACCGGCGCCGCACCGCATACGAGCGTGGTGGATTTCGGCGCCCAGCCGCTCGACGGCGCCACGGTCACCATCGGCCTCACGCTGCCCGACGGCACCGAGGAGGCCATCACGCTCAAGGCGGTGAGCGGCACCCCGGCGGCGGGCGAGTTCCAGATCGGCGCCGACATCGACGCCACGGCCGCCAACTTCGCCGCCGCCCTCGACAGCGGGCTCAGGACCATGGCCAAGACCGAGCTCGCATCGGCGTCCAACTTCGCCGCGGCCGACAATTTCTTCAATGCACAGGGCCAGCCGGTGCAGCGCGTCGCGGGTCCGGGCTTCGCCACGGCAACAACGCTGGTCGACGCGGATCCGACGACGACAGTGATATGGTACAAGGGCCAGGCCAGCACGAATGCGCGCACCACCGTGAGTGCTCGCGTGGACGACGCGGCCGTGGTCAATTACGGCGCCCAGGCCAATGAGAGCGGTCCGCTGGCGCTCGTCAGGAGCCTCGCCGTGCTCGCCTCGCAGAGTTTCACCAATGCCGACGCCACGTCGCAAGGCCGCTTCGATGCGGTTGCCACGCGCAATTATTCGCGGCTGTCCGAGGCGCACAACAATGAGAGCGGTTCACTGGAGATGCTGGCGACCGAGCTCGGCAATGCGCGCGTGAATGTGGCGGCCGTCGCCAGCCGCCAGTCACACTACAAGGCGCAGCTCGAGGGCATGATCGAAGACATTTCGAGTGTCCCCAAGGAAGAGGTCGCCATGGAGATGCTGGCGCTCCAGACCCGCCTCCAGGCGAGCTACCAGGCAACGTCGCTGATCGCATCGCTCTCGCTGGTCAACTACCTGAAGTAGCGGCCAGGGATCATCTTCAGCACGCTATACGGGTACGACCCAAGCGCCTGCGCAAAGGGAGAGTTGGGTCCCAGCTTTCGCTGGGAAGGGCTGGGGGAGCGCACTGTTGCTCTCTTGCCGATCGGAACCTGGGAGAGCCCTCGGGCTTGCTGGGGAGGACAGGCGGTGCGTGAAGCGCGTGATGGGACGGAGCAGCACGCAGTCCTCTTCCTCGCGTCGCGCCAGCGGCGCCGCACCCACCGCTGCGCGGTCCTTCCTCCCACGGCTTCGCCGCGAGGAGGGAGAGGGGTGACTGCGGGTTCCCGGAAGTTGGCTATGGAGGAGGGGCGCTGCGCTCGCCTTTCCCTCCTCGACCGCAGGTCGGGAAGGGGGGATCGCGTAGCGGTGGGTGGGGTGGTGCCGCTTGAACTGTTTTCGCGGTTCAGTCCGCAGAGTGGCCCGCCATGACGGTCGAGGGGGCAGTACGAGAGGTGGGTCCCAGCTTTCGCTGGGAAGGGTCAGGGGGAGAGTGCCAATAATCTCTTCGACGTTCCATACTTGGGAAGGTCCTTTTCATGCTGGGGAGGACAGGCGGTGGATGGGCGAGTGATGGAACGGAGCCGCGGTCTTTTTCCTCGCTCCCGCGCAGCGGTAGGTGGGTGGTGCCGCTTGAACCGTTTTCTCGGGTCATTGGGCTGGGTGGCCGGCTTCGCCCGGCCACGACGACCGAGGGGCGGTGCAAGGGGCGAGTTGGGTTAAAGCTTGCGCTGGGAAGGGTTGGGGGAGAGCGCGGTTGCCCGCTTTGGCATTCGATACTTGGGAGAGCCCGCAGGCGTGCCGGGGATGAACAGGCGGTGGTCGGGGACAGTCACGGGATGGCGCCGCGCGCACCGTTCCCCTTGCCAGCGGGGCCTGCTTTGCGCTCTTGGGGCATGGGGCTGCCCAATTGCTGGACATCGCCGCAAGCCCCGCGATAGAAGGCGTTTCCGATTGCTACCGGCGGCGTTTGCCGCCCTTTTCTTTGTGAACGAGCCTTCGCCATGCAGAGCGTGAACGACATCCGGTCTTCCTTCCTGGGCTTCTTCGAGAAGAACGGGCACCAGGCCGTGCCCGCCTCGCCGCTGGTGCCGCGCAACGACCCCACGCTGATGTTCGTCAATTCGGGCATGGTGCAGTTCAAGAACGTGTTCACCGGCGTCGAAAAGCGCGACTACTCGCGCGCCACCACGGCGCAGAAATCGGTGCGGGCGGGCGGCAAGCACAACGACCTCGACAATGTCGGCTTCACCGCGCGGCATCACACCTTCTTCGAGATGCTCGGCAATTTCTCGTTCG
>CAZASR010000023.1:0-25230 GCA_964487765.1 uncultured Devosia sp.
GTTGATGTGCATGTGATGTCCTCCCAGACATTGGAGGCGGGTCCCTCCTCGCCTCCTCCATAGTGTTAGCGGGCGAAATTTCGGGCGGCAAGTTTTTCAGTAAATATTTATCGGGGAAGGTTCTGTCCCTGTGTCAAACAGGTCCAGCGGTGCGGCGCCATACCGGATCGCGCAGGCGCGCTTGCTGTCAGACAGGTCAGGCGAGGACCGGGTGCCGCGTGCTGCCGCGCCAGATCAGGCGCGAGGCGAGGGTGATGCGTTTGGCGAGCTCGCGGCCGCCGGCGCGCTCGAGCAGCAGCTCGATTGCGGTCTCGCCGATCTCCTCGGAGGGCAGATGCACCGTCGACAGCGGGGGGTTCATGAACTGCGCCACCGAGATGTCGTTGAAGCTGGCCACCGCGACGTCGTCGGGGATACGCAGGCCGAGCTCGTGGATGGCGCGATAGGCGCCGACCGCCATGTTGTCGTTGAAGAGCACCAGCGCATCCACCTTGCGGCCCTCGGTGAGCAGCGCCTTGGCGGCGCGATAGCCGCCCTCTTCGGTGTTGTTGTCGCCGCGCGACAGATGTTCGTCGTAGAGCCGGGCTTCGCGCATCCAGGTGACGTAGGTCATAGCGCGCGTATCGTTGACGCCGAGATAGGCGATGTGGCGATAGCCCATCTCCACCATGGCGGTCAGCAGCTTGCGCATGGCAAGGTTGAGATCGCTCTGGACGCTGTCCACTTCGTCGTCGGCGGGAGCGAAGTCGGCGAACACGAGGTGGCGCGCATGCCGCTTGAGCCAAGCGACCTCGGCATCGTCATGCCGGCCGATGGCGATGACGCCCGAGGCCGATTGCAGCAGCGTCGCGTCAGGCATCGAGTCCGTGTGATAGACCTTGACTGTCTCGATCTTGAGAGCGGCGCAGCGGCTCTCGATGCCCAGACGCAGGCCGACATAATAGGGGTCGCTCAGCTCCTGGTCAGGCCGCAGGAAATGCACGAGCGCCACCTTGCTCAGGCCCTGCTGGTTGGCGCGGTTGCGGTTGCGCGGCGTCGCATAGTTGAGCCGCTCGGCCGCCTCGATGATCGCCTGCCGCTTCTTGGCCGTTACCGACAACGTGCTGTCAAAATTGAGCACGCGCGATACGGTCGCGGTGCTTACCCCAACGGCTTTGGCGATTTCCTTGAGAGTGACCATTGTGCCCCGGTTCTCGCGCTCTGATAGGCACTAAATGGCCCGCGGGGCAACAAATTGTTTCGCGACTCACTCCGCCGGCACGGCGCTCGGCGGATGGGCGCGATCGGCCTGCACGAAGCGCCACAGTACGGCACAGGCAACAAGCGCGACGGCAATTTCGATGGCATAAAGCGAGAAGAAGGCACCCGAAACGCCCGCAAGGTAGGCACCGATCGCTCCAGTCGCCGCGGCGATCAGATTGGCACTGTTGTAGATGGCTGCGCGCACGTCCTGGCGCCCCGCGGCGCCGAAGGATTCGAGCGCCACGGAGCTGATGGCGGTCGGGATGAGGACCCAGCAGAGGATCTGCGTGAAACCGACCATCGAGCGGTACTCCTCGCCGAACAGTACGGGCATCAGCGGCGCAAGGAGGTAAACGGCCACCGCTGCCATCACGGCGATACCGACTCCGGCGACCATAACCCGGAGCACACGCGCGAAGGCCGAGTGGAAGCCCGCCAGCAGCGCAACCGCCGAGCCGGGATAGATCAGGCGGTTGAGCGCTTCGATCGAGAGATAGGAGCTGTCGAGCACCCGGCGCGCCACGCCGTAGGAGGCGACGATTTCGGCGGAGGTGAACAGGCCGAGCACCAGGATGTCGGTGTTCTGCCGAACGGCCTTGAAGATGAACTGCGTGGAAAACAGGGCGCCGATCCTGATCTCGTCGCGCACGATCCCGAAGCGCGGGCGGCCGAGTCGCAGGATCAGCCAGGCAGCAGCGCCGGCGATGACGAGATGGGCGCCGAAGAACCACACCGCCCATTCGGCCACGGTGTTCACGCCGAACATGACGCACCCGAGCAGGGCGGCAGCCAGGCGGACAAGACCGCCCCCGACCTCGAGCGCATTGGCGACGACGAACTGCGAGCGCGCGATATAGGCGGCGGTGGCAAGCGACATGAAGCGCAGCACGAGTACGGTGCTGACCAGCAGCAGGGCGATGGCGCCGACATTGACGAGCCAGTCGGCCGATACCGGGACGACGAAAGGCAAGGCGAGGGTGCCGGCGGCCAGCAATGCAGCACCGGTGACTCCGGTAAGCAGCAGGGCGTGCCCCATCAGGCGCGGGTGGTCCGAAACGTCCTGCGCAATGCGGCGGGTGAGCGTTTCCTGCGCGCCGAGGCCGCAGATTTGCACGGCGACGTTGGTGAACGCCGTCAGCGTGACATAGAGTGCGAACTCGGTCGTCCCGAGATAGCGGGCGAGCACAGCGAAGGTGATGAGCTGGGCGATACTCGACGTGATCAGGCTGCCGCCGGAGCCGAGGTAGCTCAACGCGATTGGAACAAGTTTCTTAAAAATGTTCCGACTCAATTCCGCCTGCTCCGAATCCTTCTCTGACCGGCTGCCAGTCGCGCGGGTTTCGCACGCTTGCGGGACGGTCGGGACAACATTGTTTCGATGGAGTTAACGGCAGGATCGAGGTTAACCAATTATTAGGATGTGCCCACAAGCCAGGGGCGCATGATCCTATAAGCGGGTCCGACTCGGTGAATCGACACGGACTTTGCGGCATGTACAGCTCAGTGGATATTGGCGGTTTGCAGCCCTCGGGCCTCCGGCGCCTGGCGCGCCGCGACCTGCCCGGCACACCGCGCACGCCGCCGGTCAAGCCCGCTCAGACGTCCGCAGCGCCGCGAGTGGAAGACACCAGTCGCGAGTGGCCCGAGCTGACACTGGCAGCGGCGACTGGCTGGGTCCTGCGTGGCGCCAAATGGATCATCGTTCTTGCCATTCTGGGTTTCCTCGCGGGCTATGCGTACCTCGTGTTCGCCAAGCCGAGATACACCGCATTCACCGACCTCGTCGTCGATCCGGCCAAGCTGCAGCTCGTCAGCAACGACATCTATTCCTCCAGCTACGACCAGAATGCGCAATTGCTCGATGTCGAAAGCAAGCTGCGGGTCTTGACGTCGGGCAACGTGCTGGCGCGGGTTGTCGATGAGCTCGATCTCGACAGCGATCCCGAATTCGTTGCGCCGAACGGCGGGTTGCCATTCCTGTCGGGAGCGGCCAGCGCCGACGCCGATCCCACGCTCACCGCTATCGGCGCGCTTGAGAAGAAGGTCACGGCGCGGCGCGAGGAGCGTTCCTTCGTTGTGACGCTCGGCGTCACCACACAGAGTGCGGAAAAGTCGGCATTGATCGCGACCAGCATGGTCGAGGCGTTCCAGGCGGAGCTCGCCAAGGGAGAGGCTGATGGTGCGGCGCGTGCGGCTGCCTCGCTGATGGACAGGCTCGGCGCGCTCAAGGACGAGGTGACCGCCGCGGAAGAAGCCGTGGCGCGCTTCCGCCGCGAGCATGGACTGCAGGAGAGCAATGGCGAGCTGGTCAACACGCAGACCCTCGCGACCCTGAACCAGCGGTTGATCGAAGCACGTCAGGCGCTGATTTCGGTCGAATCCCGATATGCCGAGCTGACCGACCCCAGGAGCGGCAAGCTCAATGCCGACGCGATCCAGACGCCCACAATGGTGGCGCTGCGCACGCAATACGGCCTGATCAAGCAGGAGGCAGACGCGGCCGCGGCGATCTATGGCCCGCTTCATCCCAATCGCGGCAGCGGCGACCGTCAGCTCGCGGGACTGCGGGCGCAGATCGAGGCGGAAGCGGCCCGTTATGTGCAGTCAGTCAAGCTTGACCTGGCGCAGGCGCGCGGGACCGTGACGCAGCTCGAGGCGGATGCAGATGCGGCACGCGCAACCGTGGCCGTAGACGGCGCTGCCCTTGTCCAATTGCGCGACCTCGAGCGCGACGCCAAGGCCAAGTCGGACGTCTATGAAGCTTTCCTGCAGCGCACGAGCGAAATCACCGAGCGCCAGCAGCTCGATACGACCAACATCCGCGTGATCAGCCCGGCGACGCCGCCGGCCCAGCGGAGCTGGCCACCGAAGGGCTACGTCGTCGCGGGTGCCGGCACGATCGGCGGGATTGGACTCGGCGTCGCTATCGCGCTGGGACTCGGCTTTCTCGCGGCCGCGCGTCAACTGCGGAAGAAGAAGATTTGAGAGACGGCGGTGACGACGGTTGCGGCACATCATGAAGTGAACATGGTTGGCGCCCTGGGGCGGGCGCTGCTGTTCTTCGCCATCATCTGCTACTACTGGATCTCGCTTACGCCGTTCCACGATCTAGGGCTCGTGAGCAATCTCGATCCCTGGGCCGACAGCTCCAATCTGGTGAACCAGATCGTGGCGCTTGCGCTGTTTGCGGTGCTGGCGACCTTCGCGCTGCTGCATCCGATGCGGCGGGAAATCGCCCAGCCGCGTCTACTCCTGATGGTGCTGCTCGGCTGGTTCGTTGTCACGGCGTTTGTGTCCGACAATCCCTCGACCGCCCTCCGCCGCGTCGTGATGGCGGCGATGATCGTCGTTTCCGCATCGACCCTGCTGTTGCTGCCGCGCAATCAGGATCATTTCGTCAGGATGCTCGGGACTGCGCTCGCGGCGCTGCTCGGTCTCGCCTATTTCGGGGTCGTCTTCATCCCGCACTTGTCGATTCACCAGGCGACCGATGTCGTCGAGCCGATGCTCGCCGGCGACTGGCGCGGCTTTTTCGATCACAAGAACATCGCAGCGCCGGCCATGGCCTTCACGATTTTCGGCGGCATGCTCGTCTGGTCGCGGTGGTCGAAGCTTCTGGGTGCAGTGCTGGTGACGGGCGGCCTGCTGTTCCTACTCAACACGAACGGGAAGACATCCATCGGTCTTGTGCCGCTGGTGCTTGTCTTGACGTGGATGTTCGAACGCTGGCGGCCGCTGCGCATGCCAATTGCGCTGGGCGGCGTGGGGCTGGTCAATCTCGTCACGGTGGGTTCCGCCGTGTGGGAGCCGATGCGCAAATTGGTGTCGAGCCTCGGTATCGACGCGACCTTCACCGAGCGTGTCGATATCTGGTCGCTGGCCTTCTCGGCGATCGCGCAGCGGCCTGTCACCGGCTACGGCATTTCCGGCTTCTGGCAGACGGAATCGCTGGTTTATGGTGGCGGCCAGCTCGAGACCTGGGCGGTGACCGCGGCCAACGCCCACAATGCCTATCTCGAAACCGCCATGGCCATCGGCATTCCCGGGCTGATCCTCGTCATTCTCTGGCTGATCGTCGGTCCTGTCCGCGACGCCAACAGAGCCGCTGCAAATGGCAATGATCCCGCATTGACGCGGCTCTTCGCACGCATCTGGCTCTACGGACTTTATGCGTCCTGCGTGGAGAGCTTCTTTTTCGCCAATTCCGGGCCGATCTGGATCACTATTCTTATCGGCGTGTTCGGCCTGCGCTACCAGCACCGTGCGCAGCTCGTCCCGGCCGAAGCACCGGCGAGACAGGGGATCGCCTATGCCTAGTTCGCATGCGCTGCGCGAGCGAATCGGCCATAAGCTGGCGCGCAGCTTTCCGGTGCGCCGTGCAGATTTCGCGCCGCAGCGGCCGATCGTTTCGTTCTGCTTCGACGATGTGCCGGCGTCAGCACTCGAGGGCGCGCGCGTTCTCGAGGGGCATGGTGTCCGCGGGACATTCTACGCAACGGGTGGCGTTTCGGGTGGGCAATTCGACGGCCATACGATCCTGTCGGACGCGGACTATCGTGACCTGGTGCAGCGCGGTCACGAGGTCGGGCATCATACTTTCAGCCACCGCACGCCCGTCGCGCTGGGGCGGGACTATGCCAACGATCTTGCGCGGAATGACGCCTATCTCGGTTCGATCGTCGGAGCGCAGGTGCGGAACTTCGCGTTTCCTTATGGCCGCTCATCGCGCGCGGCGCAAAGGTTGGTGACGCTCCGCTTTCGGAGTAGCCGGGGCGTCGAGAACGGCGTCAATCGGCGCGGGAGCGATCTCGACCTGCTGCGTGCCGTCGGCATCGGCGGGGAGGTGACGCTTTCCACACTCACCGCCTGGATCGATGACGTCGTGGCGTCGCCCGGCTGGCTGATCTTCTTCACCCATGACGTGCAGGAGTCGCCAAGCGCCTACGGCACGACGCCGGCCATTCTCGACGGGCTCGTTGCCGCGGCGCTCGCGGGAGGGGCGGAGGTGCTGACCGTCGATGCGGCACTCGACCGGTTGGGCGTCGCACCATGACCCTGCCGGTCTCGATCATCACCCCCAGCTTCGAGCGCGACTTCGAGTCGTGCCGGCTGCTCTGCGACACGCTCGACGCCTACGTGACAGGTTTCGACGTCCACTACATCGTCGTCAGCGCCGAGGACCGCACCTTGTTCGGTTCGCTCGCGGGTTCTCGCCGGCACATCGTCGACGCCTCCCAGCTGCTGCCGGTCACGCTGTTGCCGGTGCCGGTCAGATGGAAGGGGCGGCGTTATTGCTGGGCGCCCGGCATGACGTTGCCGGTCTTCGGCTGGCACCTGCAGCAGATCCGCAAATTCGCGATGACGATGGCGCAACCCAATCCGCGCGTTGTTTTCATCGATTCGGACAATTTCTTCGTCCGGCCGTTCGACCTTGCGGGAT
The DNA here is from genome assembly GCA_964487765.1 of uncultured Devosia sp. Classification (GTDB taxonomy): domain Bacteria; phylum Pseudomonadota; class Alphaproteobacteria; order Rhizobiales; family Devosiaceae; genus Devosia_A. Next base: position 6,683 of record CAZASR010000023.1, read on the forward strand.
TTGCGGGGGCTGCGACTGTGCCGCTGCAGGTCGATCGAAATGCTGTGCAAAGCAGCATGTCGCACGGGGTTTGGATCGCCAATGCGCGCAGGTTGCTCGGACTGTCGGAACCGACCTTCCCCACGGACGATTTCGTGGGTCAGATGATCGTGTGGGACACAGAAATCGTGCGCGAAATCGTGCGGCGCATCGAGGCCAACAGCGGTACTTCGTGGTGGAAGGCGCTGCTCAAGGTACGCGATTTTTCCGAATACATGATCTACGGGGCCGCCGCGACGGACGACCCGTTCCTCAGCTCCCGCCATCACATCGTCGAGGAACCGCCGTGCCTCTCCTACTGGGAGGGCCCGGCGCTGGACGAGGCGGCGCTTCGCGCCCTGCTATCACAGCTTGCCCCGCATCAGAGCGCGCTGGCCATTCAGTCCTTTACGGGGACGCCGGTAGCGCTGCTTCGGGCGGCCGCCTTGCCGCAAAGGGCCGCGGCATGAGGGGCGTTGACCCGAAGGCCGTCATCGTCGTGCCGACCTTCCGCCGGCCGGAAATGCTGCGGGCGACCCTCAACGGGCTGGCACGGCAGGAGGCGGGCTTTCCATTCGCCATTCTGGTCGTCGAGAACGACGCCGAGGGGCTGGCCGGGCAAAACGTCGCGTTCGATGTCTTCGCGCGCGAGCGCCTCAACGGGGTGACCATCGTCGAGCCCAGGCAGGGCAATGTCGAGGCGATCAATGCCGGCTTCACGGCCGCACTCGAGCGATTTCCCAGGACGCAGTTCATCCTGATGATGGACGACGACGAAGTCGCGTCGCCACACTGGCTCGCGCGCATGGTGGGCGCGGCGGAACGCTCGGGCGCGGGCATCGTCGGCGGGCCGGTCGTTCCGGAATTCGAAACAGAGATCGGCAATGGAATGCGGGCGCATCCTGTGTTCTGGCCGATCAAGGCACCAACCGGACCCCTGCCGATGATCTATGGCAGCGGGAACTGCCTCATTCGCCGCAGCGTCTTCGCCAGGCTGGGGCTGCCCGCCTTCGATGTGGCGTTCAACTTCCTCGGCGGCGGCGACACCGACTTCTTCACCCGCGCGCGCCGCGCCGGCGTCTCCTTCTACTGGCAGGCCGACGCGCTGATCACCGAAACGGTGCCGGCGGCGCGAACCCAGCCGCGCTGGGTGTTGCAGCGCGGCCTCCGGATCGGCGCGATCAATCGGCGCATCGACCGCAAGTCGAAGGCGGGTTTCATCGTGCTGGCCAAGGATCTGGCGATCCTCGCCATCTCGCCCTTCCGCTTCCTTCGCATCCTCGCAATTTCCCGCAGCGCGCTCCAGGCTGCGCATCCGATCAATGTGGCGCTCGGCCGGCTGCTGTCGATCGGCGGGGTCGAGACCAGCCAGTATCGCGCCGGGAGATAGCGGTGCGACACCTGTTTCTCGTATCGGATACCACGACCACCTGCGGCGTCGAAGAGTTCGCGCGGCAGGCGGCGCTGCATATGAGCGCGCCCACCGTGCCGCTCGGCGGCGCCGTTGCCGCGTCGGACGATCTGATCATCAACCTGCCCGTCCTCGCCTGGAAGAAGCGCCTCCTCGCACCGGTCGCGGCGGCGGCGCGGGCGCGCATGGATGGGCAGGGCGTCACGCTCGTGCTGCATGAATGGGGCGACCTCGCTCTGGCCCGACGCATCGCCTATCTGCCGCTTCTACCCCTCGCGACACGCCTGTTCTTCTCGTCGCCCGAGGTGATGGCGCAGTTCGACGCAACGCCGGTTTCGAACGTGGTCACCAGGGAGCGCCGGGTCATTCCCATTCCGCCGAATTTCGTCGTTCCCGAGTGGACGCAAAGCTCGGCGCTGTCGGAGTCGCTCGCCGCCGATCGGGCCAGGGGCCGCTTCGTCCTCGCGCAATTCGGATCGATCTATCCGCGCAAGGACCCGGAGGTGGTGCTCGAAACCGCGGCGGATCTGGTTCGCCGCGGCATCGATTTGCGTCTCGTGTTCATCGGGTCTTTCGTGGGCAGCCAGGTGGAGAGCGAGTTCGAGGCGATGGTCGGGCGCCTGGGCCTCACGGGCCGCGTCGAGGTCACCGGCTACATCCAGTCCGCCGCTGCGCTCTATGGGGTCTTCGACCAGGTCGATGCGTTCGTCTATCCGCTGGGCGAGGGACTGACCTCCCGCCGCGGCAGCATCCAGGCGGCCGCTCTCTCGGGGCGCCCGGTGATCGTCAGCGCACCGGCGCGCGCCGATTCCCTTGCGCATCACCGGTTGCTGAAGTCGCTGGTCGCCGGCGGCGGATTGCAGCTCGTGCCCCGTGGCGCCGAGCCTGCGGCATTTGCCGATGCCGTGCTCGCGACGCGCGGACTTCCTGTCCGTCCGGTCGCGGCAAAGCGCGAGATCGATGCCGTGTGGCGCGAGGTTGCGGGGGCCTTCGATGCTTAACCACCAGCACGGTTTGCGCTCAGCCTGGACGGTTCCAGCCGGTACTTTGCCGATGTCATTTGAGCGAGGTGCGTGATGCTCGAGCGTGCTGCATCGCAGATCGACGAATTCGTGCTGACGGTCCATCGCGGCGTTCCCGCCGACTGGCCGGGGATCAACGAGCTGGGGGCCGCGCGGGCCCATGTTTTTCAAACGCGCGAGTTCATGAGCGTCTGGGCGCGGACGCTCGGGGCGCGCGAGCACATCGAGGCACGCTTCGTGGATGTGCGCGATCGCGACGGCCGGATGGTGCTGCGGGTACCGCTCGCGATCGAGACCAAAGGCGGCATTCGGGTGCTCGGCTTCGCCGACCAGAGCTGCGCCGACTACAACGCGCCCATCGTCTATCCGCACGCGATCGAGTGGACCGCCGAGCGCGCCCGTGCCCTATGGGAAGCCATCGAGGCTGCGTTGCCGCCAGCCGACAAGGTGGTGCTCGACAAGATGCCGGCGATGGTAGGCGACCTGGCCAATCCGCTCTACTCGCTCGCGGCGGAGGCAAATCCCGAATCCTGCCACGGCTCGGTACTGACGCGGCCCTGGCCCGAGATCGAGAAGACGCAGGCGCAGCTCACGACGCTCAAGCGCAAGGCGCGCGGCCTCGCCAAATTGGGCGAGGTCCGCCTCATCGTCGCCAGCGACAGGGCCGAGCGCGACCGTCTTCTGACCCGGCTGCTGGACCAGAAGCAGCGGCGCTTCGAAGATACGCGGGTGCCGGGCTTCGCCGAAAATCCGCTGAGCCGGCGCTTCTTCGAGGAGGCGACGGACGTCTTCGCGACAACCGGTAACCTCCATCTGGCGGCGCTCGAGGTCGGCGGCGAGCTGATCGCAACGAGCTGGACCGTGTCGGTGGGGTCCACGATCTACGAACTGATGATCGGTTTCGAGTCCGGCGAATGGGCCCGGCACTCGGGCGGCCGCGTCCTCAACCTGAAATTCCTGGAATGGGCCAGGGCACAGGGCTTCACCTATCTCGACCATGGCATCGGCGATGAGGAGTGGAAGACCGAGAACTGCGATACCCACGTCGCGCTCGGCCGGCTCGTTTCGGCGCGCACCGCGAAGGGACGCCGGCAGATGCTCACATCGGCCATGGTCGCGCGGGTCCGCGATACGCGCCTCTACCAGACGCTGCGGCCCTACAAATGGATCGTGAAGCGGGCCTTCAAGCGGCGGCTCGGCCGGGCGGCCTGAGCCTCCGCCTTCAGGGCAGCCGGAGCTTGTGCCGGACGACACCCCGGGACTTCGTCGTCAGCAGCACCCATACGGCATGCGGGCTGGTGACGAGGTGGCGCCAGAACAGCCGGCGCGGTTCCTGCCAGACGCGATAGGCCCATTCCATGCTGGTTGCCTGCATCCATGCCGGCGCGCGCCGTGCCGAGCCCGACAGGAAATTGAACAGCCCGCCGCTGGTCTTGACCACGCCTACATCGGCCAGCAGGTGCTTGTAGCGGTCGTAGAAGCGCTGCTCATAGGGCACGCCGAGCGCGAGCCAGACAATGTCGGGACGCAACCCGTTGATCTCCCTGAGCCGCTCGGGCCACTCCTCGGCGCTGTGATAGCCATGCAGGCGGCCGGCGATCTGCAGATGCGGATACCAGCGCTGCATGTTGGCGACGGCCTTGGCATTCTCCTCCTCGGTGGCGCCGAGGAAAAACATCGTCACCGGCCGCGTCTTGGCCAGGCGCGCGATGTCATGCACGAGGTCGGTGGTCGCGACGCGTTCCTTGAAGGTGGTACGCGCCACAAACGGGGCCGCGAAGCGCACCGGCTGCCCGTCGGCATTGATGACGTCGGCGCTTCGCATCAAGGCCTTGAAGTCGGGATCAAGGGCGCTCAGCGAGCTCACATGGCCGTTGGCGCTGGTCGTGAACCAGGGCCGGTCGCCACGACGATACGTCGTCGCCAGGTCGACGAGCAGGTGCGCCGTCTCCGCGCGCGTGAGGCGGGCGATCGGCAGGCCCGCGACCTCGACCGTTTCAAATTCGAGCGGGCCGAGCCTGGCGTCGCGCCGCGGCGTGAAGGTGAGGGAGTCGTCGACCGTCGTCATGGCTACGATCCCAGATACTGGGCAGCGAGGCCGCTGGTCCTCGCGATATTGCCGCGGCTCGATGCGCCGAAGACGATCGATTGCACATTAGGGATGCCGGCGATCCACTCGATCGCTTCCTCGGCCGGGATGGCGCCAGACGCGAAGATGGACATGGCCATGATCTCGGCGTCGGAATTGCGCAGCGCCGTAAGGTAGGCGTCGATGCCGCCGCTCATTCGGAAGCCGGCCTTGTTGATGTTGGCGCACACGATCGGGCGCTCGACACCGGCCTTCTCGAGCGCCGGCAGCAGCAGCGGCAGGTTCATGGTGATGAAGCCCGGATCGGCGCCGTAGCGCTCGCGCACGTGATCGGCGAAGGCGCGCAGCAAGGGGGTGCTGCCAAGGCCGAGCAGCAGGTCGACCACGACATTCTGGAGAAAGATGACCGGGGTTTCGAGGCCCTTGAACATCTTCATTTCCGCATCGACCAGAAGCTTGGCCATGCCGCCGACGTCCTTGGTCGCGACCGAAGCGGCCCCGCGCAGCATGGTGCCCAGCAGACTGTCATTGGGCAGGAATTTCTGCACCGCGCCCATCATGCCGAGCTCGGTCACCGCGTTGGCGTATTTGTGGGCGTAGGGCATGCACGGGTAAAACTTGAAGCCCCCATAGCGCTCCGGGTTGGCCCGCATGTGCTCGCAGATTTCGGCGATCCGATCATGCGTCGTGCACATGAAGGCGCGAATGCCCTCGTCATAAGCGGCGTCCAGCACCTCGATGATCGCTTCGAGCCTGCTGAAGCGCATGAGCTGCTCGCGCGCCTTGGCTTCGCTCGCATGGTTGACGCCGAAGAACTGGTTGTCGCCGAAGACCAGCGGTTCGAGCCCGCGCGGCTCGCGCTGGCTGGCAGGCAGGGCGGATTTGAGGAACGGGGCGTTCATGCTGCGTCCTTTACGATCATCTCAATGGCGCGGTCGGTTTCGGCGGCGCTGCGGAACGAGGAGCGGTTCCGCGTGGCCCCGTTGGCGACGGTCTCGATGAAGTGCTCGAGCTGGGCGCTGTACTCCTCGCCGCGCAGGTAGAAGTCGACCGTCGGCGTGAGCTGGGTGGTGTCGCGAACGTTCCAGCCCTTCTCGTATTCGGCGAGGCCTTCCACCGGATTGCGCAGATAGACGCGCAGCTCCTGCCGGTCGGCGAAGAGGTGTCCGTTCTCGCCCCAGATGGTGACGCTGGTCGTCATCTTGCGCTGCGACTCGTCGGACCAGTTCACGGACAAATGGGCGCTCTGACCGTCGGGGAACTGCAACGTCGAATAGACCTCGTCATCCGCGTCGGCCGAGAAGATGCTGCGTCGCACCGACCCCGAGACGCCGCTCGGCGTGCCGAAATACCAGGTCAGCAGGTTGAGCGGATGCGCCGCATAGTCGTACAGACAGCCGCCGCCGAGCGTGGCGCGCGAGCGCCAGGTGCCGCCCTTGGGCTTCAGCACGACGGGCCCGTAGGCTTCGGCGCGCGAATGGGTGACCCGGCCAAGCGCGTCGGCGTCGAGCAGGCGCTTCACTTCGGCGAAGGTGCCGACGAAGCGGTTGTGATAGCCGACCTGGTTGACGAGGTTGCGCTGGTCGGCGAGTTCGCTCAGCGCTTCCGCTTCGCGCCAGCCCAGCATGAAAGGCTTCTCGCAGAACACGGCGATGCCGTGCCCGAGGGCGCCGCGCACCATTTCCTCGTGGAGAGCCGGCGGCGTCGCGATGAGCACTGCATCGACAAGTCCGCTGTGCAGCATCTGGTCGTATTTCTTGAACTTGCGGGCGCCCGCATAGCCGGCCAGCACGTCGAGCACGAGGCCGTTCTCGTCGCAGAGTGCCGTTACTTCCGCATTGCGATTCGCGCCCAGAATGGCGAGATGCGAGATCCCCATCTTGCCCAGCCCGACGACGCCAATTCTCACCATTATCCCTCTCCGTCAGTAAACGTTGCGATGCACCCGGACCGAAAAAGCGGTCAGAACAATGATCCACAAGTCGAACAGCAGCGACCAGTTGTCGATGTAGTGGAGGTCGTGCAGGGTACGGCCCTGGACGGCCGCGAAGGTTCTGGTCTCACCGCGATAGCCGTTGACCTGCGCCCAGCCGGTGATCCCCGGCTTGATGCGCTGGCGATGCGCGTAGGTGGCAATGAGCTTGCCCAGCTGGTCGTCGTGCACGATGGCGTGCGGACGGGGCCCGACGATACTCATCTGCCCGAGCAGCACATTGACGAGCTGCGGCAGCTCATCGATCGAGCTCGCGCGCAGGAAGCGGCCGATGCGCGTGACGCGGGCGTCGCCGCGCCGTGCCTGCGTCATGGCGAGGCCGCTTTCGGTGACGCTCATCGAGCGGAACTTCCAGATCATGAAGCTCTCGCCGTTGAAGCCTCGGCGCGCCTGGCGGTAGATCACCGGCCCTTCGCTGTCGAGCTTGATGAGAATCGCGACGGCGGCGAAGAGCGGCGCGAGCAGGACCAGGCCTGTCGTTGCAAGCACGATATCCATGCTGCGCTTGGCGAAGACGGCGAAATCGCTCAGCGGCTTGCGGATGAAGCGCAGTGCGTTGTTGGGACCGATGGGCACGACATCGAGGAACTTGAGCGTGCGGTTGGTGGTGGCGGGCGCGTAGACGATGTTGAGCGAAAAGCGCTTCATCTCGTTGACGAGATGCTCCATCGCGTCGAGATCGTGCAGCGCGGCGACGATCACCATCGAGTCCGTCTGCCGCCTGAGGCTGGTGCGCGCAAAGGCGGCGATCGCCTCGAGGTCAGGTTCGCCGTCGGAGGTCGAAACGTCCTCGAGATAGAGCGTGTCGGTCACCTGGTGGCCCTGGCGCCACAGGTCGCCGGCGAGCAGGAAGTTCATCACGTCCAGCCGGGCGCCGATCACGGCGACGCGCTGGTAGTGCAACGCGCCCTTGTGGATGCGGTCGGCCAGCAGCTTCTGGCCGGCCTTGCGCAGCGCCAGCATCAGCGGCACGCCCGCGACATAGGCCGAGGTCAGTGAAACACGCGAGAGGTCGCCGATCGATCCGAGCAGGAACGCGGTGAGCAGCGTCAACGCGATAGCGGCGGTCCAGGTGTAGAAGCTGTCGGGCAAGGTCGAGCGATTGTGCTCGCCGCGGTCGAGGAAGCGCCCGGTGGCGACGGCCGAAAAGGCACCGTGGAGCACGCCGGCAAGACCCCCAAAGAGCAGATAGAGCGGCCAGTCGAAAGCCGCAGGCGAGATGTGAAGGACTGAAAGATGGTAGGTGAAGGCGCTGCCGAGGACGACCGCGAAGGCCACGGCGCCTTCCACCGCCGCGATGGCGAGGCTGAGCGTCGCGCGGCCGATGACGGGCGCGTCGGAGAGCCGCCTCCCCGAAAAATCCTCTGCCTTGAAGTCGCTTTCGGCAGTCGACATCAGGCGGCTCCGATTTCGGGCACCTGGTCGACGAGCATCGGACCGGTGTGGAGATAACGCGTCGCCTTGCGCTTGCCGGCGATGTCGCGCCAAACCCGCATCACCTGATCTTCGGTGAGGCCCGTGGCATTGGCCACGGCAACGAGCGGGATGTTGTTGTTGAGCCCGTAGAGGCACAAATCCATCAGTTCGTAGGGCAGGGCGAAGTAGAACTCCTCCTGGCTCTGCGGCAGCGAATAGGTGTCGGTCGTGGGTGGGCGGCGCCGGATTTCCTCGGGCACGCCGAGATATTCGGCGAGCTGATAGACCTGGCTCTTATAGAGATGCGCGAGCGGCTTTACGTCGGCCGCGCCGTCGCCGTTCTTGACGAAGAAGCCCTGGTCATATTCGAGCCGGTTGGGCGTGCCGAGAACGGCGAAGTTCAGCCGGTCGGCGTGCGAATATTCGAGCAGCTTGCGCGTGCGCTGCTTCATGTTGGTGGCCGCGACGATCGCGAGGTAGACCTCGGCGCTCATCCGATGGGTCGTCTGCTCGCCGCGCGGAGACTGCACCACCAGCGACGACATCGTGAAGCCCGTGCCCTCGCCGCTCCGGCCGATCACGACCTTGCAGGCCCAGCCCCGGCCGTAGTCCGGCACCAGCGTGCGGATGGCCGCGTCGCGGCGCTCGTAGCAGCCGAGCGCGTCGAGCGTCGGGCCGATATCCTCGATGATGCCTTCGATACCGCAGCGGGCGGCGACGAGTTGGCCAAGCTCGAGGCTCTCACGGTCGGAATCGCGCTCCGGCATGAACAGGACCTGCACATTGCGCCGTTCGACGGCATCGACGGCGAGCGCGAGCGACACCGATGAGTCGATGCCGCCTGAAAGGCCGAGCACGAGTCCCCATTTCTTGAGATGATGCAGTTGGCTCCGCAGGGCGGCTGCGATCCTCGCGGCCTCGGCCTTGGCGTCGATCCTGAGCGTGTCGATGGAGAAGCTGTCGGGGATGTGCAGCATCATGTGAGTTCCAGCGACTGGGCGGCCAGCCGGCGGCTGACCTTGCCCGTGTCGGTCTTGGGGAGGGTGGTGCGGAATTCGATGGTCTTGGGCACCATGAAATCTTCGAGTGCCCGGGCGCAGTGGCGGATCAGCTCGGCTTCCGTAGGGGCGGAGTCCGACGGCACGACGATTGCTTTCACAGCCTGGCCGAGGACGGGGTCGGGTACGCCGAGCACGACGGCTTCGGACACGCCGGGGTGGGCGTGGAGAACCGCCTCGACTTCCTTGGGCGCGACCTTCTCGCCGCGCGTCTTGATGATGTCGTCCTTGCGGCCGACGAAATAGAGGTAGCCTTCGCTGTCGGCGTAGAAGAGGTCGCCGGTGAACAGCACCGTATCCCAGCTGTTGCGCCCGGGACGGAGGCGCTCGGCGGTCGCCGCAGGATTCTCCCAATAGCCCTGCATCACATGCGGGCCGCGGATCACCAGTTCGCCGATCACACCGGCAGCCACCGGCTCGCCCGCATCACCCGCGACATAGGCTTCAGTATTGGGAATGGCGATGCCCACCGAGCCCGCGCGCGCGTCGAGCTGCGCCGGCGGCAAATAGGTGCAGCGCTTGCACTCGGTGAGGCCATACATCGAAAAGAGCGTCGCCTGTGGGAACAGGGCGCGCAACTTGTGGATGTGCTCCTCAGGCAGCGCGGCCGCGGTGTTGGTGATGTAGCGCAGCGTCGGCACGTCGAGCGTCGACGTGTCCCGCATCTGGAGGATCATCGCGGCCATGGTCGGAACCAGCGGGAAGCCCGTCACCCCTTCGCGGCGCATCGTCTCGAAGATGGCAGCCGGGAAGGCGAAGCTCTTTTCGAGTACCAGCGTCGCGCCCATGCGCACGGCCATCAGCAACTGATAGAGGCCATAGTCGAAGGCGAGCGGCGCGACGTTGAGGATGATGTCGTCGCTGCTGTTCTCGAGATAGGTGGTGATCGAGTCCGACGCAGCATCGATGTTGCGATGTGTCATCATCACGCCCTTGGGGCGGCCGGTGGAGCCCGAGGTGTAGATCAGCATCGCGAGGTCGCTGTCGATGCCGCCATGCGGGACAAGCGGAGCGGTCTCGGAAATCGCCGCTTCCCATTCAGGCGTGCCAGCGGTCAGGAGCGCGACATTGCGTCCCTCGCTCGCGGCGGCGGCGGCGGTGCCTGCCAGCTTCCTTTGCGTCAGGATCGCCGCTGGACGGCAATTTCCGATGATGTAGGCGAGCTTGTCGGCTTTGGTCGATGCATTGATGGGGGAGAACGTCGCGCCCGCCTTGAGCACCGCAAAGATGGCGAGAGCCGCTTCGGCCGCATTGTCCATGAACACCAGCACGCGGTCGTCGCGCCTGATGCCCATGCGCTGCAGGGTAGCCGCAAGAGCCGTGGTCTGGGCGTCGAGCGCGGCGTAGCTCAGCCGCGCCGCGCCTGCGATCAGGGCGGTCTTGCCGGGGAAGCGCGTAGCGCTCTGTGCCAGGAAGCGGTCGACACGCATGGCTCGTCCTCAGGCGGCCTGCTTGCCGTTGCGCGACTCGATGAAGGCGGCGATGCGCCCGATCGAGTCGAAATTGGCGGGAACGATGTCGGCGTCCCTGATGTCGACGTGATAGGTCGCCTCGACATGCGAGACGAGTTCGAGGATGCCGGTCGAGTCGATGAGGTCGGCCTCGATTAGCGAAACGTCGTCGCCGAGATCGAAGCTGGTATCGCCGAACAGGAAGTTTTCGATGATGAAGGTCCGGATGTTGCTGGCGACAGTCATGGGGATGGTCCTTTCAGGCCGCATTTTCGGTGAGGTTGGCCGTGGTCTTGTCCGTGAAGGCGCGGTGCCACAATTGGGTACTCAGGATGCCGACAAAGGCCGCGTTGTCACGGAAGCCGGTCATGGCGCCGCGGCGCGCCTTCTGCGCGAGTTTCTCGACGGCGACAGGGTTGAACAGGCCCGTCCGGTCAGTGAGCGCCGCCGCGACATAGGTGGCGTCGCGGAAGCTTTCGCTGTCGGGTGCGCGATAGGGCTGCTTGGAGCGCGCCGCGATCGAGTCGGGCACGAGCCCCCGCGCCGCCCGCTTCAGGATGTGCTTTTCGTCGAGTCCGCGAAGCTTCATTTCTGGCGGAATGGTTGCGGCGAATTCGACCAGCCGGTGGTCGAGGAACGGGAAGCGGCCCTCCACGCCATTCGCCATTGATGCGCGGTCACCCTGGCTCGACAGGATGTAGCCGGGCAGCAAATGGCGCGTTTCGAGGTATTGCGCCTGATGCAGCGGGTGCCACCTGGCGAAGCGCTCGGGCAGGGTTTCGGCCAGCGTCGCGGCCGCATCGCAGCCGGCGAGGGCGTCCCGCAAATCCTCGGAATAGAACAGCTTGGTCTGCGCCGTCGCGCGGAAGCGAGGACGGTGAGAGAACAAGGGATCGTCGAGCCTGTCATTGCCCACGCCGAAGAACGCGGAGAGATACTCGGCCGATTGCGACTGAAGACCCGGCAGGTAGTGGTAGAGCCGCCGGAAGAGGTGCGGACGCATGCGCGAGCCGGGATCGCGCGCCACGAAGCGACGGACGCGCGCCTCGCGGAAGATGTCGTAGCCGGCAAGGATCTCGTCCGAGCCCTCGCCGGTCAGCACCACCTTGTAGCCCGCGTCGCGCACATGTGCGCTGAGCCGCAGCAGCGGCGCCGGCGCGGTGCGCAGGATTGGCCGCTCGGCAGCACGCACGACACCCGGGAAGGCGCTGGCGATATCGGCGCCGCTGGTTGCGATCGCGGAGTGGTCGGTGCCGAGCGCGCGGACCATTTCCGTCTGGAAGGCGCTTTCGTCGTGCTCGGCGCTGTCGAAGGTCACCGAGAACGTCCGCAGCCGATCGCCGGCGTGTCGCGCCGCGAGCGCGGTCACAATCGAGGAGTCGAGTCCGCCCGACAGATAGGTACCCACCGGAACATCCGCCCGCAGCCGGATGCGCGTCGCGTCATCGAGCAGCGCCAGCAATTCGTCCGCAACCTGGTCCTCGGAGCGCATATGCGCGTCGCCCGCGTCCGGATAGTCGAGCGACCACCAGGCGCGGCCGGTGGCGCGGCCGTTCTCGACGACCAGCAAATGACCGGGCGGCAGCTCGGCGATGTCCTTGAACGCGGTGCGCGGCGCGATCGGCGCCCACAGGGTGAAGATCTGGTCGAGCGCTTCGACATCGATTGCCGCTTCGATGCCGGGGAAGGCAAGCAGCGCCTTCGCCTCCGAACCGAAGACGATCGTGCCCTTGTGCCAGGCGTAGTAGAGCGGGCGGACGCCCATGCGGTCGCGCGCCAGGGTCAGGCGGCGGCGGCGCCTGTCGTAAACGGCGAAGGCGAAGTCGCCATTGAGCCGGTCGAGCGCCGCTTCGCCATATAGCTCGAACAGGCGCAGCAGCACTTCGGTATCCGAACTCGTCCGGAACACCTCGCCCGATGCAATGAGCTCCGCTCGAAGCTCGACATAGTTGAAGATCTCGCCGTTGAAGCTGAGGGTGTAATTGCCGTCGGCCGAGCGCATCGGCTGCTGCCCGTCGGCAAGCCCGACGATGGAAAGCCGGCGGTGGCCGAGGCCGATCTCGCCATCGGCGAAAAGCCCCATCTCGTCGGGCCCGCGATGCGCAACATTCTCGGCCATCGCACGCAGTACGGTGCGAGCTCGCGAAGGAGCCAGATCGGGCCCGAAAAAACCAACGATGCCGCACATGACGCTTGGTCCAAACCAACTCAGCGAATAGTGACCTATTAGCGCTTTCACCGGCGATGTTACATCGTCTGGTGCAGCCAAAACCTTGGAAATACAGGAGATTTCGGCGGTAAGCTTAAGCCGTATGGTTAAGGGCGGCGTTTGATTAAAAGTCTATTCCAGTTGGATCAGAAGCGATCGCCGTTGAGGCGCATCCATTGCTCGCCCGCAAGCCCGGTGAAGAATGCCGTACCTCGCTCGAAGTGCGCAAGGACGTCCGGATCGCGCGCATGGATCAGGGTCGACAGCTCGGGCAGGAACACGGCGCGCCGCTCCATCAGCGCCGGGGTCAGCGCCGGATGGGCCCGCCCCCGGATCGCGACGGCGCCCATTGATGCGGCATGCAGGATGGCGCTGTCGATAACTGCGCCCTCCCGTCCTCTCGAGGCCAGGATTTGCGTGACCACGGCCACATGCCCCTTGCGGACGTGGTAGAGATAGAGCCCGACCGGAGTGCCGTTGGGCGCCAGGACGACGCGCGATACCGGGCCGCCGACGTTGCGCTTGCTGGCGGCGTCGGTGAGGATCAGGGCGAGTTCCTCGCGCGACCAGCCCGGCCGCAACGGGAAGTGCGCGAGAAATTCGGGGATCAGGTCGAGCAGCTCATCGAGCCCGGCGGCACGGTCCGTCGTCGCGGGCCGGCGCGCCGCGCCCGGCGTCGTCCAGTGCGGCTCGTCGGATTTGAGACTGCGCGCCAGCAATGCGGTGTCGAGTGGCCCCACCAGCGGCGCGAGCAGCCGCAGGGGGCGCAACTTGAGGGCAGCGGCGGCGACAGCGAGGCCGGCGGGTCGTAACACGCGCAGCCAGTCGAAACTGTAGGCGGTGGCGACCTCCGCCCGCAGCGCGCGGGACAGGCTGGTCGACGCAGCGTTGGCGCGGTCGCTGAGCGTTGCTTCCTGCGGTCCGTTCTGGACGTCGCGCACCAGACGTGCCGCGATGGTCGGATCGCGGGTCCGATCGTCGACGGCGAGCGAGGAGGTGAAGGCGGCACGGATGGGCCGGCCGTCGAGCAGCATCGGCTGCGCGATCACCCCCGCAAAGCCGACGATGCGGCCGGTGCCGTCCAGCGCGACGCGCGACGCGATCTCGGGGTCGTGCCAGGGCGCATCGAGATAGACCCGGCGCAGATAAGCGGCCATGCCCGGCGGAGCCGGGCGATCCGAGCCCTGGAACATCCGCACCAGCAATTGTGCGACGGCCTCGGCATCACCGGCTGCGAACGGCCGGATGGTGGCCGCCGAGACGGCGGAAGCAGTATCGTCGGCGATGCTCGTGGCGGTCGGCACGGTGACAGGCTCGGTCGGCAGTAGATGCACCGTATATAGCCGCATGACGGAACGGCTCGCCGCCAAACGCACTCCATGCTTAACGCCGATGGAGCACGCGGTTCACGATCCAGCCGGCGGCAAGTCCGAGAGCGGCGCCCAGCAGTTTCGCCGACACATCGATCAGCCGCCCGTGGCGCGACGGCGTGACCAGTTGCAGCAGCTCGAGCCCGATCGTGGCGCCGAGCACGATGATGGCGACGAGTACCATGCGGCGCGGATAGGCGAGGGCGAAGACGAAACCGATCACCGCCAGCGTGATGGCGCGCTCCCCCTGTGTGGGGAGCGGCGAGACGGGCCTCATGTCGTTGGGCGAGAGGGTCGCATAGATCAGCCCGGCCAGCAGCAGCCAGGCGACGACGCGCAGCACGGTCCCGAGGGTCACGATGCTTTCCGCAGCGGCTCGGGCTGGTCCTGGACGACGATGATTTCGGGATCGCTGTCGGCCGCCCAGGCGGCTTCGTCGGCGGTGGGTGCGGGCGCGCGCCGGCGACGGGCCGCGAGCAGGATCTGGAACAGGATCGCCGCGATCAGCGCCACGCCCACCACAGCGAGGTTGAGCGCGCTCAGCGGGTTCGTCGGCGCGGCGGCCGGTGTCGTCGTGGTCACGGTCGCCGGCGGAATGTTGAAATAGGCATCGACGAGACTGTCGAGCGCGGCGCGTTGTGCGGCGGCCTTCGTCGCGAGCGCACTGGTGCCGGTTCGCACGGGCAGCGCCGGGAGCGCCGGCAATTGCTCCTCGAGGAGCTTGATCTGCGCGTCGTCGATCCTGGCCTCGGCCTCGAGCGCGGCGGCGATGCTCGCGGCCTCCTGCCGGATTTGCGTCGCGAGCGCATTCCGCTGCGCGGTGAGGGCGCGCATGGTCGGATGGTTCGGCCGCAGACGGGCGCCTTCGGTGACGATGGTCGCCTCGAGCGCGACCTGTTGCGCCAGAAGCTGGCCGATCACCACGCTGTCGCGGATTTCGGCGAGCGAGGCGGGCGTCACGCCGGCCTCGAGGCTCTTACGGATGGCTGCGGCATGGCGCAGCGCGAGGTCGCGCCGCTCCGTTGCGGCGGCGATCTGGACTTCGTACTGGGCCCGCGAGGCGGCGTCGGGCGATGGCGACGCGGGCGCGGCTTGTGCGGCGTCGAGCGCTGCTTCGGTCTCCCGCAGGGTCATGCGGGCGGTCTCGATCCGCTGCTGCAGCGCGGCAGCCGCCGGCGTTCCACTGACGGTCACCGCAGGAGGGGTGGGGCGGATCTGGCCGAAGGGCTGGAACACGACGAGCAGCCCGAAAGCGGCTGCGCCCGTGGCCGCCGCGATCAGCAGGCCACGCAACGTTCCGGCGATGAGGGAGCCCACTGACATCGCCGGATCATGGGCTTTTCAGGGTAAGCATTCGGTTAAGCGGTTTGCAGCCTGCGCCCGCCTTCAGTGGATATTAACCATGCCGGCACACACTGCGGCCGTTGCGTTAGTTGCGTTCCGAGAGTGTCAATGCGTTGGTCGGTCCTGCTCATCCCCGTGCTCATCGTCCTGTTAAGCGGCTGCGCAATGAACAAGGTCGCGGCCTACAAGGTCGGCACCACGCAGGCCTACACGCTCGACACCGGTGACGTGGTCCGCGTCACGGTCTATGGCGACGAAACGCTCACCAACAGCTACACCGTCACCGACAAGGGCACGATCTCGTTTCCGCTGATCGGGCAGGTGGCGGCGCGCGGCCAGACCATCACCACCATCGAGCGGATGATCACCGAGCGGCTGGCCGACGGCTATATGATCAGCCCGAAAGTCTCGGTGGAGGTCGCCACCTATCGGCCCTTCTTCATCGAAGGGGCCGTGGCCACCGCCGGGCAGTACCCCTATGTCTACGGCATGACCGCCCGGGCGGCGATCGCGACGGCCGGCGGCTTCGCCGATTTCGCCGACCGCGGACGCGTCAATGTCTATCGCCGCGTCGGCAAGGCGATGACCAGGCAGTCGATCGGTCTCGACCAGCCCATCCTGCCCGGCGACACCGTCGTCGTGCTGGAGCGGTGGCTGTAGCGGCCAGGAGCGATTTCGGGGCCTACAAATCCGTCTTTCGCCGTTGAATCGCCGAAATCGCTGCCCTAACATGTCAGCGACTCGGCGCGGGTTTGCGCGCCTGCTCCCATAGCCGGTTGGTCGCCGGCACCCTCAGATTTATCGGACGTTTTCTCGTGTCCACCCAACGGGCGAGCGCTACCGAGCGCGCCGATGCGTTTTCTCACGTCGCCAAGGCGAGTTGGGGGAAGGGCGTCGGTACGCTGTGGCGTATTATCCGGCTGAACCTCAGGCACCCCTGGCAGGCGGCCATCGCAATAGTCTCCACCTTCGTGGCGGCGACCCTGCAATTGATGATCCCCCGGCTGCTGGGCCAGGCGGTCGACCAGGCGCTGGGCCTCGGCGCCGCGAGCGCAGCGGCGACGCAGGCGCTGTGGACGACCGCCATCTTGCTGCTGTTCGTCTCCATCGCGCGCGGCCTCTTCACACTCCTGCAGAACTACTTTTCAGAGAGCGTCGGACACCACTCGGCCTATGAGCTACGCCTTGCGACCTATGAAAAGCTGCAGCAGCTCAGCTTCTCGTTCCACGACCGCGTGCATTCGGGCGACCTGATCACGCTGGGCATTCTCGATATCGACGGCGTTCGGATGTTCTTTTCGACCGCGGCGGTGCGCTTCGTCCTCCTCGCCGTGCTGATCGGGGTGGGCGCCTATCTTCTCATTTCCACCGATTGGCTGCTGGGGCTGCTGAGCCTCAGCTTCGTGCCCTTCATCGCCTGGCGCTCTTCCACCGCGCAACTCAAGCTGCGCGCCACCTGGCTAGAGCTGCAGGAGCGGCTCACCGTCATGTCGCGGGTAATGGACGAGAACCTCGGGGGTATCCGTGTCGTCCGCGCCTTCTCGGCCCAGACGCACGAGATGGCCAAGTTCGAGGCTTCCAGCCGCCATGCGCTGGACCTCGCGCATCAGCGCACGACGCTGCGCGTCGCCAGCACCTCGCAGATGAACTTCTCGTTCTTTCTCGCGATGGGGCTGGTGCTGTGGGTCGGCGGCTACAAGGTGATCGGCGGGGAGATCACGGTCGGCACGCTGGCGCAGTTCCTCACCTTCATGACCATCCTTCAAATGCCGGTCCGCCAGCTCGGTTTGCTGGTCAATGCCATCGCACGCGGCGCCACCTGCGGCATGCGGCTGTTCGGCCTTCTCGACCTCGAACTCGCCGTGAAGGACAAGCCCAACGCCCCCGACCTCAAGGTGACCGAGGGCACGCTGGTGTTCGATCGGGTAAGCTTCCGCTACCCGGGCACGACGCGTGACGTGCTCAAGGATGTGAGCTTCACCGCACGCAAGGGGCAGACCATCGCGCTCGTCGGCCCGCCCGGCAGCGGCAAGTCGAGCCTCGTGCACCTCATTCCGCGCTACTACGATGTGGGGTCGGGCGCGATTACCATCGACGGGCAGAACGTTGCCGAGGTCACACTCGATTCCCTGCGCCGGCAGGTCGCCGTGGTGCAGCAGGACTCGTTCCTCTTCACCACGACCATCGAGAACAACATCGCCTACGGCAACCCGTGGGCCAAGGAGCGCCGCATCGAGCGCGCGGCGGAGTCGGCGCAACTGCACAACTACATCGCGGGGCTTCCGGGGGGCTACGAGACGATCGTGGGCGAGCGTGGCGTGTCGCTCTCCGGCGGCCAGCGCCAGCGGCTCGCCATTGCGCGCAGCCTGGTGCTGAAGCCGGCTTTCATGGTGTTCGATGACTCGACGGCGGCGATCGACGCGGCGACCGAACAGCGTATTCGCCTCGCCATGCGGCGCTATGCGCAGGAGCGGGTCACCATCATCATTTCGCACCGGTTGAGCTCGCTCATGCATGCCGACCAGATCCTGTTCATCGAGGATGGGCAGATCGTCGAACGCGGCAGCCATCTGGAGCTGCTCGCCCGCAAGGGGCGGTATCGCGCGCTTTACGATCTGCAGGTGCGCCCCGAAGTCGATGCGCCGCTGCTGGCGGGAGAATAGCAATGAGTGTCGCCGAGGATGTCGAAATCGACGAGGAAGACCGCACGCGCCGACCCTCGAAGGCTGTCGTCGGGTCGCATCGCGAAGAAGAAGAGGTGTTCGGCAGGGCGATCGACCCCAAGGTCATCCGCCGCGTCTGGGCTTTCGTTCATCCCTATCGCCGCCGGATCGTGCTCAGCGTCATCGCGGTGCTGACCTTCACGGCCACCCAGCTCGCGATTCCGCTGATCATTCGTTTCGCCATCGACAGCGGCATGGCGGTGGGGGCGGACGGAACCGTGCTCACCTGGTGCATCGCCGCGTTCCTGGCCGTCATTCTGGTCAACTTCGCGGCCAGCTATACGCAGGAGATCGTTGTCGGCCGCGTTGCCGAGAACGTGCTGTTCGACATGCGCCGCGCCATGATGCAGCGGCTGCAGCAGGTTTCGCTCGGCTGGATGGACAAGACCGAGGTCGGCCGCCTGATGTCGCGCCTCCAGGGCGACGTGAACTCGATGCAGGAGT
>CAZASR010000024.1:0-24847 GCA_964487765.1 uncultured Devosia sp.
GCTGGCGATTGGCCGCATCCTCAGAACCGGTGCCAGCCTCCTGCTGCTCGACGAGCCGACCGAAGGTCTGGCCCCGGTCATCGTCCAGCAGATCGGGGAAACACTTCGGGCGCTCAAGGCGCGCGGCTTTACCATCGTTCTGGTTGAACAGAATTCCCGCTTCGCGGCTTCGGTCGCGGACCGGCACTATGTCGTTGAGCAAGGCAGGGTGATCGATGAGATCGCCAAAGCCGATCTCGACGGCAATCTCGACAAGCTGCACGCCTATCTCGGCGTCTAGCACAACCGCCCCGAGTGGGCATTGAATGGGGAGAGAGACCATGAACTTGTCGCGTATGCTGCTGGCCACCGCCGCAGTCATCATGCTGGCATCGCCGGCCTTCGCCGTCGATATCAAGATCGGCGTTCTAAATGACCGGTCGGGCATCTATGCCGATCTTTCGGGCGAAGGCTCGGTGGTCGCCGCCCGCATGGCCGTGGAGGATTTCGATGCTGCCGGCAAGGGCATCAACGTCGACATCATCTCGGCCGATCATCAGAACAAACCGGATGTCGCGTCCAACATCGCGCGCCAGTGGTACGATCAGGACGGGGTCGATGTGATCGTCGACGTCCCGACCTCCTCGGCCGCCCTCGCGGTCAACGAGATCACCCGCGAGAAGGGCAAGATCTTCCTCAACTCGGGCGCCGCATCCACCGATCTTACGGGCACCGCTTGCGCTCCGGGCACGGTCCACTGGACCTATGACACCTATGCCCTCGCCAAGGGCACCGGCGGCGCGATGGTGGCGGCCGGCAACAAGACCTGGTTCTTCCTGACGGCTGACTACGCCTTTGGCCATTCGCTCGAAGAGAACACGACGAAGGTGGTCGAGGCTGCTGGGGGTACCGTGCTCGGCAGCGTCCGGCATCCCTTCCCGGGAACGGACTTCTCGTCGTTCCTCCTCCAGGCACAAGCGTCCGTCGCCGATGTGATCGGGCTTGCCAATGCCGGTGGCGACACCGTCAACTCGATCAAGCAGGCGGCGGAGTTCGGCATCACGCAGGGCGGGCAGGCGCTCGCCGGCCTATTGATCTTCATCACCGATGTGCATGCCCTTGGTCTGGAAACGGCCCAGGGGCTGGTGCTTACCGAGGCCTTCTACTGGGATCTCAATGACGACACGCGCGCCTGGTCGGAGCGCTATGCAGCCCAGGCGAATGGCGCCAAGCCGACGATGGTCCATGCCGGCGTCTATTCGGCGGTGCTGCACTACCTCAAGGCGGTGGAAGCGACCGCCGGCAAGGACACCACGGCGCTCATGGACTGGATGAAGGCGAACCCGTCCGAAGATCCGGTGATGGGGACAGGGACGATCCGCGAGGACGGCCGGCACATGCACGACATGTACCTGTTCCAGGTCAAGACCCCGGCCGAATCCACCGGTCCGTGGGATTACTACAAGCTGATCGCGACAATCCCCGCCGAGGAGGCCTTCCGTCCGCTCGAAGAGGGCGGATGCCCCCTGCTGCAGTAACGACACCATGGGCGCGCCGGAGGTCCGGCGCGCCCAGCCAGCTTTCAGGTGACCGCGATGTTCGAGCTCTTGGGAATTCCGCCGCAAGCCCTTTTCGGCCAGCTCCTCCTGGGCCTCATAAACGGATCGTTCTATGCCCTGCTCAGCCTGGGCCTCGCGGTTATCTTCGGCATGCTCAACATCATCAACTTCGCCCATGGCGCCCAGTATATGATGGGAGCCTTCGTCGCCTGGATTCTTCTCACCTATCTCGGCATCGACTATTGGTGGGCGCTGATCGTGGTACCGGTCGTCGTCGGCGCGTCGGGCGTCGTCATCGAACGGCTGCTGATCTCACGGCTCTACCATCTCGACCATCTCTACGGCCTGCTCCTGACGTTCGGGCTGGCGCTCATCATCCAGGGATTGTTCCGCAACCAGTATGGCGTGTCGGGCCTGCCCTACTCCATCCCTCCGCAGCTCGCCGGCGGCCAGAACCTGGGCTTCATGTTCCTGCCCAACTATCGCGGCTGGGTGATCGTGGCGTCGGTCGTGGTCTGTTTCGGCACCTGGTTCGCGATCGAAAAGACCAAGCTCGGCGCCTATCTGCGCGCGGCCACCGAGAATCCGACGCTGGTCGGCGCCTTCGGCATCAACGTGCCGCGGCTCATCACACTCACTTACGGCTTCGGAGTCGGCCTCGCCGCGCTCGCCGGCGTCCTCGCCGCACCGATCTATTCGGTCAATCCGAATATGGGCGCGGATCTCATCATCGTCGTCTTCGCTGTCGTCGTGATCGGCGGCATGGGCTCGATCCTCGGCGCAATTCTCACGGGCTTCGGCCTCGGCATCGTCGAGGGCCTGACACGCGTCTTCTATCCGGAAGGATCGGCAGTGGTGATCTTCGTCATCATGGCCATCGTGCTCCTCATCAAGCCGGCCGGCCTTTTTGGGAGGACCGTGTAAATGAGCACATCTTCGACACAGGGCGTCGGGCCACGGGCAACCCGGATTGGCGCGGGCATGGCGAACCACCACGTGGTAATCTTCGCGGTGCTGCTCGCCTTCCTGCTCGTTGCCCCCTTCATGCTGTACCCCGTATTTCTGATGAAGGTGCTGTGCTTCGCGCTGTTTGCGGCAGCGCTGAATCTGCTACTCGGCTTCGGCGGTCTGCTCTCCTTCGGGCACGCGGCATTCTTCGGTACGGCGAGTTATGTTTCGGCCCACGCGGCCAAGGTCTGGGGCTTGACGCCGGAGTTGGCGATCCTGCTCGGCACCGGTGCCGCCGCCGTGCTGGGGCTCGGCATAGGGGCGCTCTCGATCCGCCGGCAGGGCATCTATTTCGCCATGGTGACGCTCGCATTTGCGCAGATGGTCTTCTTCTTCGCCCTGCAGGCACCGTTCACCGGCGGGGAAGACGGCATTCAGGCGGTGCCGCGCGGCAGGCTTTTCGGGTTGATCGACACCAGCGACGACCTGACACTCTACTTCATCGTTCTGGCCATAACCTTTGGCGGCATCCTCTTCATCTATCGCATCGTGCATTCCCCGTTCGGGCAGGTTCTCAAGGCCATTCGGGACAATGAGCCGCGGGCGATCTCGATCGGCTACCGAGTCAATCAATACAAGCTGGCCATGTTCGTCATGTCGGCAACGCTCGCCGGGCTCGCCGGGGCGACCAAGGCCATCGTTTTCCAACTCGCTTCGCTTACCGATGTCTATTGGACGATGTCGGGCGAAGTCGTTCTCATGACCCTCATCGGGGGCATGGGGACCATCTTCGGCCCGCTGGTCGGAGCCACCGTGATCGTCACCATGCAGAACTATTTCGCGGGCCTCGGCGCCTGGGTGACGGTGCTGCAGGGCCTGATCTTCGTCCTCAGCGTCATGCTGTTCCGCGAAGGCATCGTCGGCGTTCTCGCGCACTGGCTGAAGAAGCCGCTTTGACCATGGCCCTCCCCTCCGTCGTCATCGCCGCGGCAAAACGCACTCCGATCGGCTCGCTTGGCGGCGCCCTGGCGCCTCTCAAGGCCCATGAACTGGGGGCGGTCGCCATCGCAGCCGCGCTTGGCGAGGCTGGCGTCGCGGCCGCCGAAGTCGACGAAGTGATCCTCGGACAGGTGCTGACAGCCGGCCAGGGTATGAATCCCGCCCGCCAGGCAGCACGCCTCGCCGGCCTGCCGGACGCCGCGCCCGCCGCGCTCGTCAACCAGGTCTGCGGGTCAGGGCTGCGGGCGGTGGCGCTGGGGATGCAGCAGATCCGGGGCGGTGATGCTGCCGTCGTCGTTGCCGGCGGACAGGAGAGCATGAGCAACGCGCCGCATGCGGTCGCGGCCCGTCACGGGAGGCGCCTCGGCGAGCTGACCCTGGTCGATACGATCATGTCCGACGGTCTCACGGATGCCTTCTACGGATACCCGATGGGGGCAACCGCCGAGAACGTGGCGCAACGTTACAAGATCGGCCGTGAGGCACAGGATGCCTTTGCGCTTGCATCACAGGAGAAGGCTGCCACGGCATCGGGCGGGGGGCGCTTCACCGACGAAATCGTCACCGTTCACGTGCCGGATCGCAAGGGGAGGCGCGAGACCGGTATCGACGAATATATCCGCCACGACGCCTCGCTCGAGGCGATGGCGAAGCTCAAGCCCGCCTTCGCCGAGGGTGGCACCGTGACCGCCGGAAACGCTTCGGGCATCAATGACGGTGCCGCCGCGCTCGTCCTGATGGCCGAGACCGAAGCGGTGCGCCGCGGCCTGGCGCCGCTGGGCCGCATCGCGGCATGGGCCCATGCCGGCGTCGATCCGCAGGTCATGGGGCTCGGCCCGATCCCCGCCAGCCGCAAGGCGCTGGACCGGGCCGGCTGGCCGATCGGCACGGTGGAGCTGTGGGAGATCAATGAAGCCTTTGCCGCCCAGAGCCTGGCGGTGATCGGCGAACTCGGTCTCGACCCCGCCCGCGTCAACGTCAACGGCGGTGCCATCGCGCTGGGACACCCCATCGGCGCGTCGGGGGCGCGCATCCTCGTGACGCTGTTGCATGAGATGCGCCGACGTGCGGTGGCACGGGGCGTCGCGACGCTGTGCATCGGAGGCGGCATGGGCATTGCCCTGGCGGTCGAGCGTGTCTGATCCCGGCAGCATGGGCGAAACCCTGTGGACTCCGTCCGTGGCCCGGATCGCCGGAAGCCATCTCGCCCGTTTTGCGGCGGCGCAGGGGATTGGACCGACGGACTATGCCGGCCTCCACGCCTGGTCGCTGGCCGAGCCTGAGGCGTTCTACTCGGCGCTATGGGATTTCACCGGCGTGATCGGGGAAAAGGAAGACCGTGCGGTTGCACCCGGGGCAGACATCGCGGCCACCCGCTTCTTCCCCGGAGCGCGGCTCAACTACGCCGAGAACCTCCTGCGCGCCGCCGATGGCCGCCCCGCCATCATCGCCTATCGCGACGACGGCACGCGACGCCAATTGTCCCGGCGGGAACTGCACAACCTCGTGGCGCGCTGTGCGCAGGCCCTGCGCGCCGAAAACGTGGGACCGGGGGACCGCGTCGCCGCCATTGTCACCAATGACATCGAGGCTGTGGCGCTTTACTTGGCCACCGCCGCCATCGGAGCGATCTGGGCCTCCTGCTCACCCGACTTCGGACCGGCCGGTGCCCGCGACAGGCTGAGCCAGGTCGAGCCGGCGGTGCTCGTGGCAGTGCCCAGCTACGGCTACGCCGGCAAGCGGATCGAGACCACGGCCAGCGTCAACGCCGTCGCCGATACTGCGTCGGTGCGTCGAGTGATCCTGCTCGGCACGCCGCCGGGCGGGGCTGCCTATGCCCGGCCGGCGGTGACGCTCGAGGACTGGCTCGCGCCGTTCGCGCCGGCGCCGATCGACTATCATCGCGGAGACTTCGACGCGCCGCTGGCGATCCTGTTTTCGTCGGGCACAACGGGCAAACCCAAATGCATCGTCCACAAGGCAGGCGGGCTGTTGCTCCAACATCTCAAGGAGCATCAACTCCACAGCGACCTTCGGTCGGGCGACCGCTTCTTCTACTATACGACCTGCGGCTGGATGATGTGGAACTGGCTGGTCAGCGGGCTCGCCACCGGGGCGACCATCGTCACCTATGACGGCAACCCCGCCTATCCGGATTCGTCCCGGCTGCCCGATCTCATCGACACCGAATCGATCGCGGTCTTCGGCACCTCCGCCAAGTACATTGACGGCTGCCGCAAGGGCGGCAGCGCGCCTCGGACCAGCCACTCTCTCGCGAGCCTCAGAGCCATCCTGTCGACCGGCTCGCCGCTCCTTCCCGAAGCGTTCGACTACATCTATCAGGACTGGAAACCCGACATACATCTCGCCTCGATCTCGGGCGGCACGGACATCTGCGCCTGCTTTCTCGGCGGCGTCCCCACCCTGCCCGTCCGACGCGGCGAACTCCAGGGAGCCATGCTCGGCATGGACGTGGCGGTCTTGGCGCCCGACGGCACGCCGGTGGAGGGACGGCCCGGCGAACTCGTCTGCCGCAACGCCCATCTGTCGATGCCGGCCGGCTTCTGGGACGATCCGGGCGGCGGCCGCTTCCGCGCGGCCTATTTCGAGCGCTTTGCGGGCATCTGGGCGCATGGCGATTTTGCCGAACGGCGTGCCTCGGGCGGCTTCGTCATCCATGGCCGTTCGGATACAACCCTCAACCCCGGCGGGGTGCGTATCGGCACGGCGGAAATCTATCGGCAGATCGAGACCGTGCCCGAAATCCTCGACGCCATCGCGGTCGGGCAGGATTGGGACGGCGATCAGCGCATCGTCCTGTTCGTGCGCATGCAGAACGGCATTACACTAACGGACGATCTGCGCCAGCGCATCCGCCAGCGCATCCGCAGCGGCGCCACCCCGCGGCATGTGCCGGCGAAGATCGTTGCGGTTCCCGACATTCCACGGACGCGATCGGGGAAAATCTCGGAGACGGCGGTGCGCGACACCATCCACGGCCGGCCGCTGGGCAACGACACCGCGCTCGCCAATCCGGAATGCCTCGACGCCTACCGCGACCTTCCCGAGCTGGCGACCTGACGGTCCGGCTGGCCGGGCACGATGGAAACGCGGACTGCCACCGATCGCGGCTGACCCCCGTTGCAGCCAAGGTGCGTCGCGGGCATGAGCAATCGCCAGGGCTTCGCCTCCCCGTGCCCCGGGCGGGTGCCCGGTGCCGGCATGCTGTCGCGCCGCGAAACGAGCGCGACAGGACAAGGCCCCGAATATCGGGAGCGCCCGCCGGCGTTTGCCGGCTGGCTGGGGCGCCAGGATTCGAACCTGGGAATGGCGGTACCAAAAACCGCTGCCTTACCACTTGGCGACGCCCCAACGGCGCGGTTCCTACACGCTAAACCGGGGACGCGCAACGCGCCCCCGCCGTGCCGCGCACCGCCGGACAGGGCGCTTGAAACGCTCAATTGCCACGGCTATAACGCCGCCACTTCCGCTGCCCCACGGGGGCGCGGCGAGCCCTATCGGAGTATAGCGCAGCCTGGTAGCGCACCTGCTTCGGGAGCAGGGGGTCGCGTGTTCGAATCACGCTACTCCGACCACCAGCAAGCCCGGCCTCCCCCGCGGAGGCCGGGTTTTTTTGTTGCCGCCCGGGTGCGCCGTCCGCAACCTTGTCCGCTCTCGCCACATTGACCGGGCGGGTGAAGGATGGTCGGCAAATGAAAGGTCAGCACTCGTGAGGTTGCCCCGCTTCGGCACCGTCCTGGGCTATCTGGGCTATCCGCTGGTGCTCGCCGGCGGCGCCGCGGTGTTTGCGCTCAGTTCCGTCGGCGCGCTCAGCATGGTGGCGGCCAACGCGCATCGCTTCACCACGCCCGTCGCGGTCCGTTCGGATCTCAACCTGCCGCCGGTGACCCAGATCGGCTCGATCGATCCGCCCAAGGTCGAGTTTTCACTGCGCAAGAAGCCGGAAAGCAGCATCATCGCGCTGGCGCCGCCCGAGACGGCCGTCGGCGTCGCCGTCGCGCCGCCCGAGCAGTCGAGCTTCCCGGCCCTGGTCGAGCCGGGTGGGCTTTACGACGGACGCATCGGCGCGCAGGCCGTCAATGTCCGCGCCGGCGCGTCCAACGACGCGGCCAGGCTCGGCGTCCTCGATGCGGGAACGACCGTGCGCCTCGGCGAGAACCGGGGCGGCTGGATTCACGTCTACTACGACGGCGGCGAGGGCTGGGTCTATTCGCGCTACATCGACACGCTGAGTACCGACTCGATCACCACCATCCGCTGACGCGCCCGCGCAACGCCGCCCGCAGAAGACAAGGGCCGGTCCAGCGACCGGCCCCGCGCGAGACGATGCCGCGGCGCGGCTCAGGGGCGCTTGCTGGCCAGCGCGAAAATTCCGGTGACGGTCAGCGCCGCGAAGACCATCTTGAGCCCGTCCCAGAGCAGGAAGGGCTGCACCGCCTTGGCGAAGGCGGAGCCGACGATGTTCGATTGGTCGATCCAGGCCGCGGCGCTGCCCAGCGCCAGCAGCCACAGAAAGCCGAGCGCGAACAGCAGCGCGTCGGCCACCAGCATGGCGACGACGAGCAGGCCCGGCCTGGCCGAGGCGCCGAGGTCGGCGGCGCGCCCGATGATGTAGGCCATCGGCACGAAGCCGAGCAGGAATCCGCCGGTCGGCCCGAACAGATAGGGCAGCCCGGCGCTCGCACCGGCGAACACCGGCAGCCCGGCCGCGCCTTCGACC
This sequence comes from uncultured Devosia sp., assembly GCA_964487765.1. Classification (GTDB taxonomy): domain Bacteria; phylum Pseudomonadota; class Alphaproteobacteria; order Rhizobiales; family Devosiaceae; genus Devosia_A. The sequence goes on from CAZASR010000024.1 coordinate 8,227, forward strand.
AGATAGGCGATCACCGTCGCGGTCCCGATACGCCAGCCGAAGGCGGCGGCAAGGCCGGCAATGGCGAAGCTCTGCAGCGTCACGGGGACGGGCCAGGTCGGCACATTGATCTTGGCCGCGAGCGTGATCAGCACAGTGCCGAGCAGCACGGTGAAGACATTGCTCACCAGGCGAGTCGTCTGCGACTTGGGCTCGAGGACTCCCAGGATGGTGTTGGGAGTGGTCAGCGTGACGGCCATTGCGTTACCTTCTTTCGGGGCGCGGAATGCTGCCTGTTTTCTAGTCCGTCACATTTGTGAGCGCAATGGCCGACGCCACGCCCCCCGCCCTTGTTTTCGAGACGGATTTCGCTCCGGACACGGGGCGTCCGGTCGAGGTGCTCCCGCGCATCGTGCGCATCACCGCACCCAATGCCGGGCCCTTCACCTTCACCGGCACGAACAGCTTCATCATCGGCGAGTCCCGCCTCGGCGTCCTCGATCCGGGGCCCGACGATGCCATCCATCGCGCGAGCCTCCTCGCTGCCATCGCCGGCCGCCCCGTCGATGCGATTGTGCTCACCCACACGCACAGGGATCATTCGGCCGGTGCAGCCGCGCTGCGCGAAGCGACGGGCGCGCCGCTGTGGTTCGCTGGCCCGCATCGGCTCAGCCGCCCTCTCCGCCTGTTCGAGATGAATGCGCTCGCCCGCGACTGCGACTGGGCGCTGCGGCCCGACCGTGTGCTCGCCGATGGCGAGACCTTCAGCGCCGGCGACGTCAAGCTTACCGCCATCGCGACACCCGGCCACTGTGCCAACCATATGAGCTACGGCCTTGCCGGCACGCCCTGGCTGTTCACCGGCGATCACATCATGGGCTGGAACTCGACGCTGGTCGCCGTCCCCGACGGGTCGATGGCCGACTATTTGTCCGCCCTCGCAAAGGTGCTCGCCCTGCCCTATACCCACTATCTGCCGGCCCATGGCGGGCCCATCGCGGACGGCCGGGCCTATGCCCGCGCCCTCCTCGCGCATCGCCAGTTCCGCAACCGCCAGATCGTCGAGGCGGTCGCCTCCGGCGCAACCAGGGTCGGCGACCTGCTCGAGCGCATCTATCCCACGCTCGGCCCCCGCCTCCGCCTCGCCGCCGCCCTCACGCTCAAGGCGCACATCGAATATCTGAACGAGGGCAACCTCATCCGCGCACGCCGCACCCTGCTCGGCCTCAGGCTGTCCCCACCCTGATCGTCAAAGGCCGAGATCTTCGGGCGTTACCGTGGTCTTTTCGGAGCGCTTGCTGATCGCCGGCACTTGGGAAAGGTGCGCCAGCTGGGCGATTATCTTGAGGTAGGCCGCCACCTGGTCTCGCCCGATATTCGTGTCGAACCACCACTTGGAGTCGAGCTTTTCGGCATACGCAACGAGGGGAGGAGACTGCGGATAGATCTGCTCCGGCGATCCTCCGATAATGTGCCGTCCCCGCCTGGTCGCCACTTCTGCCAGAGCGTCGAGAAATCCGACGTTCGCTTTCGCACACACAAGTATCGACAGCCGAAGCAGTTCCTTCAGACTGTTGGCTTCGACCGGCTGCGCACCGATCATCGTCGAATAGGCCCCACTGCTTCGCGGCGCCCTGATCCGAGGCCGTTCCGGCTTAGCCAAGGCAACGCGATCAATGCCGAGAAGTCTCCGTAGAATGGAGTTCTGGTCTTCCTCGAAGCTCACGCGAGCCCCTTCGATGACGCGGTTCACGTCAACGTCGATTGCTATGCTCTTCACGTCACGCTCTCCCCTGCTGCATTCCGTCCCCCTGCTTCCCGCACTTGCGCCACCCCAATCGCCTTGCCCTCCCCACTGCCCTCGCTCTCCAACTCCCGCACTCGACTCGCCCCCTCGCTCAGTTCACTTCCCCCGCTCCCGCTCCCTCCCCCTCTTTCGCTCCTTCCGCGCGCCCTCCTCGCCCCTTCTCCCGCCGCCTTGCGCCCCTCTCCACACCGCCAGCCCACGCCCGCCCACTCGGTCCTCCCGTCCCTCCTGTCCCTCTCCACGCCGCCAGCCCCACGCCCGCCCACTCGGTCCTCCCGTCCCTCCTGTCCCTCTCCACGCCGCCAGCCCCACGCCCGCCCACTCGGTCCTCCCACCGCCGTCCCGCCATCTTCACACCGCCGCTCCACGCCCGTTCACTCACTCCTCCCGCCCGCCTTCCCGCCGTCTTCACATCGCCAAGCCCACGACCCGTTCACTCGCTCCTCCCGTCCCTCCCGTCCCTCCTCACTCCCAACCAACTCCACCGTGTACGCCCAATCACTCCGCCCAATCATCCCTCCTCCCCCGCACTCATCATCTGCTCTCCGTCCCAATCACACCGCGCTTTCCCCTCCCGGTCGCTCCGCTTTTCGCGCACGCCCCCTCCGCCTCTTCTCCCCTTCCCCCTCCTTCCCTACCCGCCCTCCTTCCCTACCCCCCGCCTTCCCTTCTTCCCGAAAGGAGGGAGAGGAGAGGAGAGGAGAGGAGAGGAGAGGAGAGGAGAGGAGAGGAGAGGAGGCGTCCCCTCCCCCGCTCCGGCTACCGTTCCCTTATAAGACAGACTGCTCGGTCATCCAGATTCTTTCTTATAAGGATGACCTGGCAAGACGCGTGGTTGCGTGCGGTTTGGGCAGTCAGGACAATCGGGCAGATCGGGCAGATCGGGCAGTCGGTTAGTCGGACAGATCGGCAAATCGGGCAAATCGGGCAGAAGCAGAGGCAGAGGGCAGAGGGCAGAGGGCAGAGGGCAGAGGCAAAGCGCAAATCGGTCAGTTTGGGCAAGGGGCAAACCGCAAGTCGGGCGGTTCGGGCAGACGGCAGAAATGGTTGGGGCAAATAGCGGCCAGTCAGGGTGCTTGCCGGCCGCTCCCCTGGTCATCGACCAACGGCCTCCCCATCCTCGACCATCGCTATGCCGCTATGCCGCTATGCCGGCGGGGCGTTGCGGAGCAGTTGGGTAACCTGGTTGTCGAGCTCGAGCAGGAAGGCTTCGACGCGCTGGCCGTTCTCGCCGAAATCGGGGAAGGCGCTCAGCGAGGCCGAGCGCATGTCGACCGTGGCGCCGTCGGCGCTGCCGGTGACGCGCAGCGCCACCTCCTCGGAAAAGCCGAGCAGCGTCATCACCACCGCATTGTACTGCCCGGTGTCGAGCGGACCGAGCGGGGCGCGCGCGGCGCGGATGTCCCAGCCCTGCGCCTCGATGAGCCGGCCCACCACCTGGTACATTTGCGGTGCCTCGATGGGATAGGTGCGCGGGCGCGCATTGGGATAGGCGGCTTCGATGCGCTGACGCTCCGCCGGGCCGATGAAATGGGATTCCACAAAGCTCACCAGCGGCGGCGGGTCGGCGAAATTGGTGGCGATGTCCGGCGAGGCCGCGGTGCTCGCCGCGAGCCAGGCCAAATAACCCGCGGGCACGAGGCAGATCGTGCCGAACACGAAGGCGACCGAGGCCCTGCCCCAGCCCTGGTCGCCGGTGAACCACAAGCGCACGAAGGCGACCAAGGCCATCACGATGGCCGCCACGGCAATGCCGATCGCGACCGTTTCGACGGCGATGAAATTGTCCGACGTGATCAGGCGGCCGCGATGCATCAGCACCGGGATCACGGCCAGCGGCAGGGCCAGCGCGCCGAAGCGGCGCGCCCACACCGCCCATTTCGACGTGCGCACCAGAATGCGCATCAGGACGCGGCTTCCGTCGCCGTTACCATGGCCGGCAGCGGTGGCGGCGGGGGCGGCGTACACATATTGCGGATCGCCTCCCACTCCGTGGCCGTGAATGCCGGCTGTGTGCCCGGATCGTGCGGGTCGAGCGCTGCGAGCGCGGCGCGGCGTTCGGCGGTCAGCGGATGGTTCGAAAACAGCGCCATGGCCTTGGAGAACGCATCGTCGCTGGCCACGCGGTCGAGCAGGTCGACGAGGCCCGCGGCGCCGAAGCCGAGGCGGTGCGCGGTCCTGGCGGCGAAGGTGTCGGCCTGCGTCTCGGACTGCCGGGAGAAGCGGGTATCGATCAGCGAGGCGCCGACCGCGCCCGCCACCGACAGCCCGGTCAGGTCGCCGAGGATGAAGCCCACCAGCAGGCCCGTGGTCGAGGTCGAGATCAGCCCCTGCATGCCGTGGCGATGATAGACGTGCCCCAATTCGTGCGCGAGCACGCCGGCGAATTCGTCGGGCGTCCGGCTCGCCTGGATCAGGCTCGACAGATAATAGGTCCGGCCGCCGGGCAAGGCGAAGGCATTGGGCACGTCCGAGCGCACCACTGTCACGGTGGGGTCGAAGGGCGAGTCGAGCCCGGCAAAGGCGAGCGCCGTGAACCGCGCGATGGCCTTGTTGGCGACCGATTCCGGATCGGTGTCGCAAAGATCATAGCCCTGCCCGTCGGTGATCGAGGCTTCGATCTGCGCGTCGGCGGTCGCACCGATCTTCTCCTCCCACTCGGGCGGAAACAACGTCACCAGCCGGTCGGCCAGCAGCGGAATGCCGTAGAGATAGGCGACGATCACCGACAGCAGCGCCGCCGTGGCCATGGTCACGATCCGCGCTTGCTTCCACGCATCGGCGCGCTGGTGGTGCGGCAGCTTCGGGAGCACGTTGAGCGCGGCCCGCATGTTCTCGATCCCGGTCACCGCAAGCCGCGCGCCTACCGGGCGCTGGTGGTTGGCGATGCGCAGTTCCATCATGCGCGAATGCAGCAGGTGGCAGTCGTCTGCCGGCCAGCGGTCGATGATCTCGCGCGTCCGCGCATCGAGGATCGCCAGCATCACCGGGTCCGAGGCGAGATCGATGACGCAGAGCGCCTCGCGCAGCGTCGCGACCTGGCCGTCCTGGTAGCGCGCCGCGAATTCCATCAATACGCCCCCACATTGAGGGCGTCGGCCAGTCCCTGCCCGATCAGCGCCCTGTCCTCGGCCGTCGCCCGGACCGAGCCGATGCTGTCGAAATTGACGATCGTCGCCCCGCGCGCCAGCAGCACCCACCAGCCGAAGCCGAGGATCAGTTCGGCCAGCATGCCGAAGGCGCCGAGGATCACGAGATAGGCGGCAACCAGTAGAACGACGTTCGTCGTACCCGAGGAGAAGAGCGACGCCAGCGCTTCGGCGTCCGGCGTCCGCCCGCCGGCGGCCGCGGCGGCATAGACGCCGCCGAGCACGATCGCCGCGGTCAGCGCCAGGAGGATCAGCAGCCCCGCCACGGCGATGACATAGACGACGAACTGCCCGAACAGCGCGCCCGTCCCGAGCTTGACGCGCAGCCTTGCGTCCCCCAGCGACACCGTCGAGAGCATCGCGGACGCCACGCGCGTCCGATAGAAGGCGAGGCTGAAGGCCAGCACCAGCATGCAGCCGATGGCAAACGCCATGCCGATCGGCCCGGGCACCGGCACGCTGCCCGCCATCGTCCAGTCGCCGGTCGCGCCGATCCAGCCCAGCGTGGCCCCGATCGCGATGACGTTGAGGAAATAGGCGGAGTAATACGGTCCCGCGATGGTCTTCCAGTTGCCCGCGATCTCGAATTTGCGGTCGCCATACCAGGTATGGCGCCAGCGATAGCGCCACAGGCTCGCAGCCATCCAGGGATAGGCGAGCCCGAGCGTCACCACATTGACGATCGACCACACGAAACGCCGGAACGCATAGCCGAGGGCGCTGCCCTTCAGATCGAAGCGGATGCCGCGCCAGAGCGTGCGCGAGAGCCGGAAGTCGCGCGCCCGATAGATCGCGTAGCCCATCAGGAACCACACCAGGGCCGCGATCGCGGCGTAGCCGAGCAGCACGAAACCGGCGTCCTGCATCGAGAGCACGAACAGGGCGATGTAGATCGGCAGGAAGAACGCCAGCGCGAAGAAGAAGCCGAGCAGCAGCTGGCTCGCCGTGCCGGTGTATTCGATCGGCTCGCCGTCGATCAGCGTGTTCTGCCAGTAGAAGCGCCGCTTCCACGTCGCCTGCCAGAAGCGGTAGAGCCCGATGGTGGGGATCATCAGCACATAGCCGCGCAGGAGGATGCCCAGCATCTCCTGCCGCCCGCCCGTGAACTCGACGCGCCCCGTCCGTACGTTCTGGGTAGTGTCCGTCATGCCGATCGCCGCCAAACCGGGATCACGATTTCACGCCGCGGCCCGAGCGGCAAGGCTCAGGGGTAGAGCCGCGCGCGTGTCCACACCCCGTCCGGCGCCGGGCGGGTAAAGCGGACACGGTCATGCAGCCGAAAGGCGCCGTCCTGCCAGAACTCGATCTCGGTGGGTACGATGCGGAAGCCCGACCAATGCGCCGGCCGGCTGACCGGCTCGTCCTCGCCCAGCGACGATTTGAGTGTTTCGACCCGCTCCATCAGCACGGACTTCGCCTCGAGCGGCCGCGACTGCTTGCTGGCATGGGCGCCGATCTGGCTCACCCGCGAGCGCGTCGCGAAATAGGCGTCGGCCTCGCCCGGCGCCACCATTTCCACCGGCCCGCGCGCCCGAATTTGCCAGCGCAGCGACTTCCAGTGGAAAACCAGCGCCGCCCGGGGCCGCGCCCGCAATTGCTCGCCCTTGCGGCTTTCGAAATTGGTGAAGAACACGAAGCCGCGGTGGTCGCGGGCATTCATCAGGACCATGCGCACATCAGGCAGCCCGTCGGCATCCACGCTCGCCAGCGCCATGGCGTGCGGGTCGTTGGGCTCCCGTTCCCGAGCCTGGGCGTACCACTCCTCGAACAGCGAGAACGGATCGATCTCGCCCTTGTGCTCATCGTCGAAAATGCGTTCGGAAAGCGTGTTCGCGGTCATTGTGGCGATCTGGACAAGCCCCGGGGTCGTGGCCATATAGGTTGGGAAACGGCGGATTTACAATCCGGCATCACGTGTTTGGCTGCGCTCGAGCCGGAAAATCCGGCCCCGGGCGCGTCGCAATTATCCGAAGGAACCCATGCGCGATCCCTATAGCGTGCTCGGGGTTTCTCGTTCTGTGAGCGAGAAGGACCTGAAGGCGGCCTATCGGAGGCTGGCCAAGGCCAATCACCCCGACCAGAACAAGGACGATCCCAAGGCGCACGCCAAGTTCGCCGAGATTTCGGCTGCCTACGATTTCCTCACCGACAAGGACAGGAAGGCGGCCTATGACCGCGGCGAGATCGACGCCGACGGCAATCCCAAATTTGCCGGCTTCGGCAATATGGGCGGCAATGGCGCTCGCCGGACGGCGCAGGCCGGCGGCTTTTCGGCCGAGGACATCCTCAAGGAATTCATGAGCGGCTTCGGCGGCGCGCAGACGCGCGGCGGCCGCGGGGCTGGCGGCGCCCAGTGGGACCCGTTTACCGGCTCCATGGGCGGCGGCGGCTTCGGCGGCGCCCGCACGCAGTCGATGAAAGGGCAGGACGCCAACGTCACCCTCGCGGTTTCCCTCGAGGACGCCCACAAGGGCGGCTCGGTGCCGCTCCGGCTGCCCACCAACAAGGTGGTCAATGTCAAGCTGCCCGAGAAGGTCGAGGACGGCCAGCAGATCCGCCTCAAGGGCCAGGGCATGCCCTCGCCCATGGGCGGCGAGCCGGGCGACGCCATCGTCACCGTGCGCTTCGAGCGCCACAAGCAGTTCCGCCGCGACGGCACAGATTTGCGCGTCGAGGTGCCCATCACGCTTTATGAGGCGGTGCTGGGCGGCAAGGTGCGCGTCCCCACGCTCGACGGCTATGCCGAGCTGACGCTGCCCGCCAACATCAACACCGCCAAGGCGCTCCGCCTCAAGGGCAAGGGCCTGCATGGCGCCGGCGATCTCTACGCCACCCTCAAGATCGTGCTGCCCGAAAACGGCGATCCCGACCTCGAGGGCCTGATGCGCTTCTGGCGCGACCAGAAGCCCTACAAGGTCCGTGACTAGGCCTGGCGCGAACGGGGCTGGGGCGCCGGGCGCGCAGCGGCCTTCTTGCGGTCGAGCGGATAGTGCCGGCTGTTGTAGAGCGCGAGCATGTCGTTCTTGGCGAAACTGCGGGTTCCGACGCGGAGCCGCGCCCCGCGCAGGCTGACTGGCGCCGCTTCCTCGATGGCGAAGCGGAGCGCCTTGGCGGCGCTGCTGAAGGCACGCGGCCCTTGCGCGGCCGCGCTCTGGCGATCGCTGCCGAGATAGAGCTCGGCGGCGGCCAGGAAATCCTGGGTATTCATGTAAGGGGGGTCTTTCATGGAGGCTCGATCGCGGCGGCGCAGTCGCCCTGCCCGCAAGAGCCGGTGCCGGGCGCGCCGAGCGCGCCCGGTCGTGCAGAAACGTTAGAGAGCCTGGAGGTTGGCCGCGGACTGCTTGCCGTCGCGGCCGGTCTCGAGCTCATAGCTGACCTTCTGGCCCTCGCGCAGCGTCGTGAGGCCGGCGCGCTCGACGGCGGAGATGTGGACGAATGCGTCCTTGCCGCCGCTGGTGGGCTCGATAAAGCCGAAGCCTTTGGCGGTATTGAAGAATTTAACGGTGCCTTCGACCATTTGATGATCCTTTGAGAAAGCGGGATTCCGGCGGCAACATGCCGGCCGGCGACGATCGGGCATTTCTCAGGAGATCAAGGGGCCGGACGAGCCGGACCGTCAACAGCGCGAGACGGTAGCGAGCGTATGGGAGCCATATGCGCCCTCCGGCCGCCGATTACAAGCGTGTTACCGAACACGCCTGTGTCATCGTCAGCGCGTGAGGTCGGCTTCCGCCACGATCCGCTCGAAGGACTCGGCCTCGCTGCGCACCCGATAGAGCAGCGCGCCATAGCCTTCATAGGGAAGAAGCGCCACAACCTTGCAGCCGCCGGCGGACCGCTGGACCGAATAGCCGCCACCATTCATGCGCAGCCGGTCGCCGACGCGATAGCGGTGGAGCGGCTGTGCCGCACCGCGACGGCTCGGCCGCGCCGCCACCTGCGCGGCAACCCGCTCTTCGACATCCGCGCCGATGGTCGGCGACGGTTCCTTGCGCAGGCCGCCGCGCCTCGTGGGGATGACAGCAATCGATTTGAGCGTAGGCATGGCGAATCCTTGGAAGCGCTTCCCCGCGGGCAGGTGCCACGCGGGATCGGGCGCGCGGAGCTTACCGCGGCGCCCCGCAATAGCACCCCGGGCCGCCCGGTACCACCCTTAGTGGTCCCGCCGCGGCGTCCGCGGCAATGGATAGCCGGCCGCGTCGTACAGCGCGGCGATTTCCGCGCCCGTATAGCGAATCTCGTCGGCCTCGATCAGGGCGCCGTCGCGCTGGCTCGCCGAGAGCTCTTCCTGCGCGAAGCGCACCGCCTCGGCGAGCGTGTCGAAGCGGTGATAGCGCAGTTGACCACGCCGGTGACTGGGTGCCGGAAACAGCTCGGCGGGCGCGCCGTAGTCGACATTGTCGTTCATGGCATCATGCCGATGACTTGGTTGACCAGCATGATCGCCAGAACGGTGGCCACGGCGCCGGCGAGGAAGGCGAGCTTGCGATAATGCGGGATCGGTCCGGCCACGCGGGCCGGTGGAGGTGTATCTACAGGCACGGCGGGGGACTTTCGGTTCGAGCCGCAGCTTGCGACCGGGCGCACCATGCGCCTCACGCCCACCATAAGCAAGTTGCGTTGGCCCGCGCGCGAGCTCACGCTTACGCGGTCCCCGTCATCTCCTCGGTCGTCAGCAGCCGCGCGCCCGCCGCCGCGAACTGCGCATTGTGCTCGGCGATGATCCCCGGCGCCGACGGCCGCCCGCCGGTACTGTGCGCGTCGGAAACGACGGTCACCGCCAGCCCCTCGTCCATCGCGCCGGCCACGGTGGCCGCCACGCAGTGGCTTGTCGCCGCACCGATCACGATCACCTCCCCACCGCCCTGTGCCTTCACCCAGTCGCGCAGACCGGCGCTGGTGAAGGCGTTCTCCTCGGTCTTGCCGAAGGTCGGCTCGTCCGCCGCCTGCCCCAGGGCCGGCCAGATCGGCCAGCCCTCGGCGCCCGGCGCCAGTTGGTCGCCCGGCGGCGAATTCTGCTGCACGAAAGCCACCCCCCGCCCACTCTGGCGCGCCCAGGCGAGGATCCGCCGCACGCGCCCCACCAGCCCGTCCGCATCGTGGAGCGGCGGCGCCACGCGGCCGTCGAACATGCCGGTCTGGAGGTCGACGACGATCACGGGCGCATCCGGCGCCGGCAATTTGCTCATTTCACCCCCTCGGTGCCGCGGCGCGCTTCAGCCGGTCGTTGATCGCCTCGCCCAGCCCCCCATGCGGGATCGGCGCAACGGCAATCCGCGCGGCGCGCCCGTCGAGGTCGTGCAGCATGGCGAACAGATTGCGCGCCGCCTCGCGCAGATCGCCGGCCGGCGACAGGTTCAGCGTCCCCTCCCCCGGCCCGAAGCCGAGATAGACTTCGCCCGGCTTGGCCGCCGACGCGTTCAGCCGCAGCGTCGCGTTGGGGGCATAGTGGCTCGCAAGCATCCCCGGCGAGGCGACCGCCGCGCCCTGCCGCGCTGCCGCAACCGGCCGGCCGATAGCCCGCTCGATCTCCTCGCGCGGCAGAGCTCCCGCGCGCAATTGCGTCACCGTCTCGCCATTGACCGCGAGGATCGTCGACTCGAGGCCGGCGGTGCACGGCCCGCCATCGAGTACCGGCACGCGGCCGTCGAAGGCGCGGCGCACCTGCGCGGCCGTCGTCGGCGACAACTTGCCGGACGGGTTGGCCGAGGGTGCCGCCAGCGGCACGCCCGCGACGCCGATCAGCGCCAGCGCCAGCGGATGGTTCGGCACCCGTATGCCGACCGTGTCGAGTCCCGCCGTCACGATGTCGCTCAGCCCGGACTCGGGACGCTTGGGCAGCACCAGCGTCAGCGGTCCAGGCCAGAATTGTGCCAGTTTCTCGGCCAGCGGCGGAAACGCCACATAGCGCCGGGCCATGCCGGCATCCGTCACATGCACGATCAGCGGATTGAAGCGCGGCCGGCCCTTGGTCTCATAGATTTTGAGCACCGCGTCCGAACTGGTCGCGTCGGCCCCCAGCCCATAGACCGTCTCGGTCGGGAAGGCGACGACGCCGCCGCGCCGTATGATCTCGGCAAACTGCGGCAATTCCCCACTGTGCGAAACCGGCTCGGCCATGCCGCGCTGTTTGACAAGGGCACCGGCGCCCGTCAAGGAATCACCTGCATGGCCACCCTGCTCGTCAGCCAGCCGAACTACGAGAGCCACCAGACCCCGCCGGGCCATCCTGAGCGCGCCGAACGTATCCGCGCCATCGACGAGATCCTCGCCCCCGAGCGCTTTCCTACCCTCGTCCGCCGCACCGCGCCAGGCGGCGACCTCAGCCTTGCCGATCTCGTCCACGCCCCCGGCTATATGCAGGCGCTGGCGCAGGCGCGTCCGGCCGAAGGCATCATGCGCATCGACGAGGACACGTTCATCTCCGCGGGCTCGCTCGATGCGGCAGGGACGGCGCTCGGCGCCGGTCTCGCGGCGCTCGATGCGGTGGCGCTGGGCGAAGTGGAGAACGCCTTCTGCGCCGTCCGTCCCCCGGGCCACCATGCCGAGCGGGAAACGCCGATGGGCTTCTGCCTCATCAACACCATCGCCATCGTCGCGCGCGAGGCGCAGCGCAAATACGGCGCCGAGCGCGTCGCCATCGTCGATTTCGACGTCCACCACGGCAATGGGACGCAGGACATCTTCTTTAACGACCCGACCGTCATGTACGCCTCGACCCACCAGATGCCGCTGTTCCCCGGCACGGGTGCCGCGGGCGAGACTGGCGCCAGCAACAACATCGTCAACGTGCCGCTCGGCGCCGGGTCCGGCGAGGACGATATGCGTGCTGCCTATAGCGGCAGAATCCTTCCTGCATTGACCGACTTTCGGCCGGATTTCATCCTCGTGTCGGCCGGCTTCGACGCCGATTACCGCGACCCCCTGGCGCAGCTCAACTGGCGCCCCGAGGACTTCTCCTGGCTTACCCTCAACTTGCGCGAAACGGCCGTGAGGAGCTGCGCCGGCCGCATTGTCTCGATGCTCGAAGGGGGTTATGACCGACACGGCCTCGCCACCGGGGTGGCCGCCCATGTCACTGCATTAATGAGCTGATCCCTTGGCCGATCCCGCCACCGACGACGTAAGGACTATGACCTTCGAGGCCGCCCTGACCGAGCTCGAAGCCATCGTCGCGCGGCTCGAGGGCGGCAAGGCGCCGCTCGCCGAGTCGATTGCCATCTACGAGCGCGGCGAAGCCCTCAAGTCGCATTGCGAGGGCCTGCTCAAGGCGGCCGAGGCGCGGATCGAAAAAATTGCACTCCGAAACGGCAAGCCGGTCGGAACCGAGCCCCTCGACAACTGAACCTGTCTGATATGTCGACGCGCGTTCGACTCGATCTCGCGCTCGAGCAGCGCGGTCTGGTCCGGAGCCGCGCCCGGGCTCGCGATGCCATCCTGCGCGGCACCGTCACGGTCAATGGCGTTGCCGCCGCCAGGCCGAGCCAGATGGTCGGCGACACCGACAGTCTCGCCCTCGACGACCCGGCGGGCCGCTATGTGTCGCGCGCGGCGCTCAAGCTGATCGCGGGACTCGATGCCGGCGCCATCGCGGTCGCCGGCAGGGTCTGCCTCGATGTCGGCGCGTCCACTGGCGGGTTCACCCAAGTGCTCATCGAGCGCGGCGCCGCCCGGGTCTACGCCGTCGATGTCGGCCACGGGCAACTTCATGCAACGATTCAGGCCCATCCCAATGTCGAGTCGCTGGAAAGGCTTAATGCCCGCGACCTCACGGAGCAGTTGATCCCCGACCCCATCGATCTGCTGGTCTGCGACGTGAGCTTTGTCTCGGTCACCAAGGCGCTCGGGCCGGCGCTCGCCCTCTGCCGGCCGGGCGCCGACGCGGTTATCCTGATCAAGCCGCAATTCGAGGTCGGGCGCGAGCATGTCGGCAAGGGCGGCATTGTTACCGACGCTGCCGCCATCCAGAGCGCGCGCGAAGCTATCGTCGCCTTCCTCGCGGAGCATGGCTGGACGGGTCGTGGCACCGTGCCCTCGCCGATCAGCGGCGGCGACGGCAACAAGGAAGTCGTGGCCTTTTTCCGCCGCGGCTGATATATCGTCAGTCAACGATTGAAGCCGCCATAGCGGCGCCGGCCTCCCGGCCGGTTGCGCGATCGTTTCAACGACATATCAGATCAGCAGGAATCACCATGGAATATCGCCGCCTGGGCAAATCGGGCCTTAGAGTTTCAGAATTTTCCTTCGGCGCGTGGGTCACCTTCGCCAAACAGGTCGGCGAGGACGACGCGGCCTCCATCATGGCTGCCGCCTACGACCACGGCATCAATTTCTTCGACAATGCCGAAGGCTACGAGCAGGGCAACGCCGAGATCGTAATGGGCGAGGCGCTCAAGAAGCTCAACTGGGGCCGCGATACCTACATGGTCTCATCAAAGGTGTTCTGGGGCGGCAAGAAGCCGACGCAGCGCGGGCTGAGCGCCAAGCACGTGACGGACGGCTGCCACCTGGCCCTCAAGCGGCTGCAGGTCGACTATCTCGACCTCTATTTCTGCCACCGCCCGGACATCGACACCCCGATCGCCGAAACCGTGCGGGCCATGCACAATCTCGTCCAGCAGGGCAAGGTCATCTATTGGGGCACGTCCGAATGGACCGCGCAGCAGCTCACCGAGGCGCAGATGGTCGCGCGCAGCGAACACCTGACGCCGCCCACCATGGAGCAGCCCGAATACAACATGTTCCGGCGCGAGAAGGTCGAAGTCGAGTTCCTGCCGCTCTACGAGCTCGGCCTCGGCACCACTATCTGGTCGCCCCTCGCCTCGGGTTTTCTCACCGGCAAGTACAATGACGGCATTCCCGCCGACAGCCGCGTGAATCTCCCCGGCTATGAATGGCTGAAGCGCAGTCTCGAATCCGAAGCCGGCCAGGCCAAGATCGAGAAGGTCCGCAAGCTCACCGCGCTCGGCAAGGACATCGGACTCCCCGTCCACCACCTCGCGCTGCTGTGGTGCAACGCCAACCCGAACGTCTCGACGGTGATCCTCGGCGCCAGCAAGAAGAGCCAGCTCGAAGACAACCTCAGGGCCCTCGACCACAAGTCGAAACTCACCCCGGACGTCATCGACCGCATCGAGGAAATCCTCGACAACAAGCCCGAGGGCCCGCGAGCCTTCGCCCGGGAGTAACCCGCGCCGGCGCCTGCACCCTCCCCTCGTTCGGAGCATAAGCCGCTCCCCCCGCGTCCCTCCCGGCGAAAGCTGGGGCGCAACTCGCAGCTCGCGCGAACGCCCCAGTCGTCATCCCCGGGCGTCCCGAGGATCCAGCAAGACCATCTGCCCGAGTCGGCCCAGCGGAGTGCGACGCGCCCCCTGCTCCCTTGCGGGCTTTGTTGCCCCGGGGGGACTCGAGCTGCCCCGCATCACCGCAGCCCCATCCTTACCATATGAAGCCGACTTCAAGTTACAAGGGGGGACCGCGCAGCGGTGGGTGGGGTGCCGCTGGCGCAAAGCGAGGCGGAGACCCGCCCCCGCGCGCGAACCAAAACTTTCCCCCGCTGACGCCTGGGAATCCTGGCCTCTCCAGCCTTATTTCTCCGACTTATCCCCGTCCCTTCGGCCCGTGGTAATATCTCCCCATCGTCATCAACCCCGCGCGTACTGACGAGGTGCGGGTGGCGATGGTGGGAGGGCCGTGGTCGCACGGCCTGGGGTTCCTCGCGGGACTGCCGTGGCTACTTTACGCCCACGGCGCTCACCGCTGGTGCCCGACACCCCCACCGCGGAGTGCGCGGGAGGCGTCTGGAATTCCAGCGCTTCCCCTTTCTTCGGAGGCGCACCCGCGCACTCCGCACCGCGGGACAGTTTTGTCCCAAGGTTCCATAACCCGGGACCATCACGGTCGCCGGACGCCTCGTCATGCCAGAATAGAACGGTAGTCTAAAAGCCGATACCGCCGGCGCGGCCGGTCTGGCCGCGGTGCCGGAGGAAGTGGTCGGCCAGCACGCAGGCCATCATGGCTTCACCGATCGGCACCGCGCGAATGCCCACGCAGGGGTCGTGCCGGCCCTTGGTGATCACCTCGGTGTTCTCGTAGGCGGTGGTCACGGTCTCGCGCGGTGTCAGGATCGAGGAGGTCGGCTTGACGGCGAAGCGCACCACGATTGGATCGCCGTTCGAGATGCCGCCCAGGATGCCGCCCGCCCGGTTGGTCTTGAAATACGGCCCGGTGTTGCCCGCCCGCATTTCGTCGGCATTCTCCCAGCCGGTCAGCGCGGCGGCGGCGAAGCCCTCTCCGATCTCGACGCCCTTGACGGCGTTGATCGACATCATCGCGGCGGCAAGATCGGCGCTGAGCTTGCCGTAGATCGGCGCGCCCCAACCCGGTGGTACGCCTTCGGCCACCACCTCGATCACCGCGCCGACGGAATTGCCCGCCTTGCGGATGCCGTCGAGATAGGGCTCCCACTCCTTGACTGCCTCCGGGTCGGCGCAGAAGAACGGGTTCCTGCCCACTTCGTCCCAGTCGAAATTGGCGTAGTCGATCCGGTACGGCCCCATCTGAATCAGCGAGCCGCGGATGCGCACGTCGGCAAGCACCTGCCGCGCCACCGCGCCCGCCGCCACGCGCGCCGCCGTCTCGCGCGCCGAAGCGCGGCCCGAGCCCTTGTAGTCGCGGATGCCGTATTTCTGCAGATAGGTGAAGTCGGCGTGCCCCGGCCGGAACTTGTCCTTGATCTCGGAATAGTCCTTGGAGCGCTGGTCGGTGTTCTCGATCAGGAGCGAAATCGGCGTGCCGGTCGTCTTCATCACGCCGTCGGTCTCGTCCTCGAACACGCCCGAGAGGATGCGCACGGCATCGTCCTCGCGCCGCTGCGTGGTGAAGCGGGACTGGCCCGGCTTGCGCCGGTCGAGATCGCGCTGGATCATCTTCGCGGTCAGCGGAATGCCCGGCGGGCAGCCATCGACCACCACGCCGAGCGCCGGCCCGTGGCTTTCGCCCCAGGTGGTGAAGCGGAACATCTGGCCGAAGGTGTTGAAGCTCATCGCATCCCCGTGCCCGCGGGATCAGTCGTCCCAGCTCTGGCCGGCCGGATAAACCACAGATTTGCCGTCGATGAAATGGACCACCGAATCCTGCGGTGCGTGCCAGTTGACAGCATGGTCGTGTGGAAATCCCTCGATCAGGTGCCGAAGCACCCGCAGGATGCCGCCATGCGAGACGATCACGGAGGGGCCCGTCAGCGAAGCGCCGAAGTCGAGGATGCGGGTCGCCACATCCTCGTAGCTTTCCCCTTCCGGCGGCCTGAACTGCCAGAAGCTCGCGTCGCGCTCGCCGGCGATAGCCATCTCGCTCACCAGCTCATGGTGCAGCCGGCCTTCATGCACCCCAAAAGAGATTTCGATGAGTCGCGGATCGATTGTGACGTCCGGCAGCGGTTCGTGTTGGTGGGCGCGGACGAGGTCCATCGTCTCCCGCGTGCGCCCCAGCGGCGAGACGTACCAGGCGAAGTCGGTCGCCGTGCGCCCGGCCCGCTCGAGCAATTGCTTGAGAAGCTCGCCATTGAGCGCCGCCTGACCGCGGCCGCGGGCGTTGAGCGGAATATCCCTGGCCCCCTGGTAGCGCCCCTCGGCATTCCAGTCGGTTTCGCCATGCCGGACGAAATAGAGCTCCGGCCAGTTGAAGT
>CAZASR010000025.1:0-24453 GCA_964487765.1 uncultured Devosia sp.
CCGGCAATGTCGACCCCGAGCTCTCGCACAAGCTGGTGCGGCTCTTCGTCGAGCTTAACCGGCTCGGCACGACCATCATTCTCGCGACACACGAACTACCGCTGCTCGACAGTTTCAACTTTCCGCGCATGGCGCTGAGCGATGGACGGGTGACATTCCATGGTTGATGCCGCCGTCGCGACCACACCCTCCACGGTGGTCCAGCCGCAGGCGCAAAAGCGCGCCGCGCCCATCGTGCCCGAACGTTCTGTGGCGGGCCGCACGCTGGTCCTGCTCATCGCCATCATGACGTTCCTGTCAGGCGTCACACTCGGCGGGGTGGTACTGGTGCAGAAATCGGCGATCGCCTGGTCGTCCGATGTCGGTCGTGAGGTGACGATCCAGTTGCGGCCGGTCGAGGGCGAAGTGATGGAGAGCAATATCCGCACCGCCATTGCGCTCGCCGAAGCGACGCCGGGCGTGGCGCGGGCCTATGTGCTTTCGATCGAGGACAGCGAAAAGCTGCTCGAGCCGTGGCTCGGGTCGGGGCTCGACCTCAGTACGCTCGAAATTCCCCGGCTGGTCGTCGTCGAGCTCGCCGACACTAGGGATATCGACCTCTCCATGCTCGAGCGCGACATCACGAGCATCAATGGTGCAACGCTCGACACGCACGCGGCCTGGCTGCAGCAGCTCAACACGATGGCGGGCACGCTGGTGTTTTCGGGCCTGCTGGTGCTGGCGCTTATCGTCCTCGCAACGGTGCTCGCGGTGGTATTCGCAACGCGCGGGACGATGGCGTCCAACCGCGAGATCGTCGACGTGCTGCATTTCATCGGCGCGTCCAACGCGTTCATCGCCGGGGAATTCCAGGGGCGCTTCCTGTCGCTTGGCCTGCGCGGCGGGTTGATCGGAGGCGTTGCCGCGGTTGTGTTCTTCTTCCTCGTCGCCGGCGCCGCCGGTTCCATCGTCCCCGACGAAGCCTCGAGCCAGCTGAGTTTCTTCTTCGGTCGGTTCTCGCTCGGGATCGACGGCATCCTCGGCATCGCCGCGGTCGTCCCGGTCATTGCCGCCCTCACTGCCATCACCTCCCGCCTAACTGTCCGCCGCTTCCTGGCGCAGACGTCGTAGCCGGGCCGTGACGCCTGCTCCCGCGCCCGGCGGGATCGGGAGAAGCCGGGTGTGGGGGACGCTGCTGGCGCGAAAGCCCCGTGCGCCGGCGCACAGGACGAGCCACTTGCGCCCGTCCAGCATTATCCGCCATATCGCCAAAACAGCCGGGCCGCCCGGCGTGGAGGGAAATTGGCTCCGATCCAGGCCGTACGCACCGCCGTCTTCTATCTGCTGTTCCTCGGCCAGACGGTGGTTCTGGCCATCATCGTGGGCATCATCGCAATCATCTGGCGGCGGCGGACGGCGGTGAGCTGGGCGCTCGCGCAATATTGGCGCAATTCCAACGTCGCCATGCTGCGCTGGATTGTGGGCATCCGCAGCCACGTCGAAGGCGCTGAGACCATTCCGCCGGGCCCATGCATCATCGCAGCCAAGCACCAGAGCGACTGGGACATCTTCGCCATTCTGCCTCATACCGACGGCAAGCCGGCCTATGTCGCCAAGCGTGAGCTCATCGACATCCCTTTCTTCGGCTGGGCAGCGCTGTCGATGGACACGATCTCGATCGACCGCAAGCTCG
Source organism: uncultured Devosia sp. (assembly GCA_964487765.1). GTDB lineage: Bacteria > Pseudomonadota > Alphaproteobacteria > Rhizobiales > Devosiaceae > Devosia_A. The sequence continues at coordinate 1,673 of CAZASR010000025.1, forward strand.
GGGCGCAGGCACTCCCCGCCATGCTCGCCGAAGCCAGGGAAAAGGTCGCGCGCGGCTGCCGTATCGTGATTTATCCAGAGGGGACGCGGAAGGCACCGCTTGCCGAACCAGACTACCGGCAGGGTATCGTGCGCATGTATGAGACACTCGGCGTGCCAGTTGTGCCGGTGGCGCTGAATTCGGGGCTCTATTGGGGCCGCAACAGCCTCGTGATGTGGCCGGGGACGGCGCGCGCGACGTTCCTGCCGGCCATCCTGCCCGGCCTGCCGGGCCCCGTATTCGCCGCGCGGCTCAAGACGGTCATCGAGACCGAAACCACGCGGCTCATCGCCGAAGCGGTGGCCGAGGGAATCGCCCGTCCGCTCGACGGCGAGTTCCGGGCGCGGCTCGCGGCAGCCACTCAAGCTGCAGGGGTCCCGTAAGCCTCCTTATACTAGATGTTGACCTGATCAGCGAAGCAGCCCATACATCTTGCGTCTGGGGCCGTTTTTGGTTGACATTTGCCTCAAGTTTGTTCTATTTTTGTTCCCTTACGCGTCATGAGGGGTGGGCTGATGATGATCCTGGCAGAGCGTCGGTTTGGGGGGCAGGTGCCGGTGCGGCAGGCCAATTGGCGAGGCCGGTCCGGCCGGTTCTACGCACTGACGCCCGAACGTCTTGACAGTTTTGCCCTCACCACATCCTGCATCTATCTGCTGACGCGCGGCACCGTACCGGTATGGGTCGGCTCGGCCGACGATGTGATCAACGATGCCCCCAGCCGGGCACGCTTCCGCCTGGCGCTCGAAGCCGCCGACCGGGCCTTCCTCGTCGATGTCGAGGCGGACGAGGTCAGCCGTCTGACGACGGTGTGGGATCTTGAGGGAGCGGAGCCTGTCGCCGGTCTCAGCGCAGCCTGAGGCTCACACGCTCGGCACCAGCAGCGGCTCGTCGCCGTCGAGCGCGGCGACAAGCGTTTCTAGGGTCCTATCGCGGATGCCCAGCGAGATCAGGTGCTGGGCGGTGTTGCGCACATACTCGGTGTTGCGCCCTGATTCCCCCTGCCCCTGGCGCACCAGCGCAACTTGCTCGGGGATCGACAAATGCCCCGCAAATTGCACATGGTCCTGGTTGACGAGATAGGTCAAGGCCTGGACGCGCGCGCCCGTTGCCAGGGTTACGTCGCGCCACGCCTCGCGATAAACGCCGCGGTCTTGCTCGCGATCCTGGAGATATTCGAACACCGCCGGCCAGTCGCTCGCCGCCACCTCGAAGGCGACCCCGCTGCACGAGCCGCCCCGACTAAGGCCGAACACCAGGCCGGGTCGCTCGGGAGTGCCGCGATGGCGGTGCGAATAGATCGAGAGCGAACGATGCGCGCCGCGGAGCAAGGCGCGCTCCGAATGCAGGAACCGGAAGCCCGGATTCCAGATCAGCGAGCCATAGCCGAAGACATAGGGGTTGCCGTCCGCCATACATTCTCTTAAGGCGCGCCGATATTGGGCCGCAAGTCTCGGGAATGTCGTCGCCATTCGCGGCACTGGAAAGGTTCCATGAAAAAGATCATCGCGCTTGGCGTCGTCCTGTTCGTCCTCGTCGCCGGCTATGGCGCCGCGTGGCTGTGGGCAGCGGGGCAGGCCGCCGACTACGTCAAGTCGCTCGAGACAGCCGACGGTGTAACAACGCCGCGCCTCGTCTGCGCCGAGTTCAGTATCGGGGGCTGGCCCTTCGGGTTCGACGCGACCTGTACGGAGGCGACAATCACCAGCGGCGATATCACGGTGGCGCTCAGCGGACTCAAGGCTACGATGGAGGTCTATCGGCCGACGCATATACTGATCTTCGCGCAATCGCCGGTAAGCATCGATGACGCCTTCACCGGCAGCCGCAGTCGGCTCGATTTCGCCAATGCACAGGCAAGCCTGCGCCTCGACAACTGGCGGATCGGCCGCGTGTCGGTGGTCCTCGGGGAACCGGTGTGGAACGACACGGTGCTGGACGATCGCCTGCTCGCTACAGCCGACAAGCTCGAGGTGCACCTCGTCGACGTACCGGCACAACACGATGCGGCGGCGGGGCTCGCGACGCTCGCCAATTACATCCTCGTCGAGGGACTCGGCGCACCGGGCCTCGCCATCGGAAACGGCCAGGCGACGTTCGAGGCCGAGATCAGCAACCTGCCCGACGACGTTCGCACCTATGGCGATGCCGATCTGCTGCAGCGCTGGCAGGCGGCCGGCGGCAAGTTCTCGATCAGGGACTTCACCGGCGGTGATGCGACCAGCAGCTTCGATGTAACGGGCACGCTCGGACTTGACGATGCGGGCCGCGTGGAGGGGCAGGTACAACTTCATTCCAGAGGTGTCGTCGAACGACTCGGCCCGATGATCCCCGAACAGTACAAGGGCTGGATCGTCGGCACGCCTGCCGCGGACGGCTCCTATGGTCAGACGCTCACCATCGCGGGAGGTGTCGTCCTCGCCGGGCTCGTGCCGGTGGGGATGATCCCGCCGCTCTGGTAAGCTAGGCCAGCTTGTCCACCACGCGTAAGGCCTCCGCTTTCGCGGCGACTTTGGCCAGGGCGCGCTGCTCGGCGGCTCCCTCGGCCACGACGGGGCGTGGCTCGCCCTCGGCAGCCCGCAGGGCCGCGTCGAGATCCATGCGGTGCTTGGCGATCAGCGCGATAGCCGTTCCCAGCGTCGGGGCCTCGGCGTAGGAGATGGCGCGGATCGCGTTGTCGAGGCTCATCAGGCGCGCTTGTCGACGACAAGTCCCTGGCCGGTGGGCGCTGGCGCGGATTTGGCAGCGTCGGCCAGCATGTCCACGAGCGACATCTGCATTTCGTGCGCCGTCTTGAGCATCGCCAGTTGCGCGGCCTGTCTGGTGCCTGCCATGCGCATCGCCACCAGTTGCGCTGCGATCTGCGTCATATCCATCCGGCCAGTTTAGGCCGGCATGGGTAAACAGGAGTTAATCGCCGTCGGCCGGCTTGGTATGGCGGCCGGGCACCCAAAGCACGTCGGTGCGACCATTGGCGTTGGCGACGCGGGCAAAGACGAAGAGCAGGTCCGAGAGCCGGTTGAGATAGATCATTGTGTCCCCATTGACGCCCGGTTCGGTGAGCACCAGTTCGACCACCAGCCGCTCGGCGCGACGCGCCACGGTGCGCGCGACATGGAGCGCCGCTGCCAGCGGCGTGCCGCCCGGCAGGATGAAGCTCGTCAAAGGCGCGAGGCTCTCATTGTACTGGTCGATCTGCTGCTCGAGCCATTGCGTCTGGGCCGGCGTGATTCGGAGCGAGGGCGGTGTGCCCTCGGGATCGGCGCCGGGTGTCGCGAGGTCCGAGCCCAGATCGAACAGGTCGTTCTGGATGCGGGCGAGCACGGCGTCGATCTTGGGCATGGAGCTCGTCGACAAGCGCGCCACGCCGATCGCGGCGTTGGCCTCGTCCACCGTGCCGTAGCAATTGACGCGCAGATCGTATTTGAGCCGCCGCGGACCCCGCACGAGCCCGGTCGTCCCGTCGTCCCCGGTGCGGGTGTAGATCTTGTTTATCTTGACCATTGCCGCCTCTCGCCCGTTCAGCCGCCGCTGCCGCCGCCGAAGAAGAACAGGGCGGCGAGCAGGATCGCCAGCGCGATCGCCTGCGCGATGACGCGCGCGCGCATCAGGAGCTGACTGCGATTCTCGTCCTGCCCGCGGAACATGTTCCACAGCCCCATGAATAGAATCACCGCGACCGCCCCCACTGCGAGGAGGACGATGATATTGACGATGCTCTGATTCATTGAATGTCCGCCTGGCCGCTCCGCCGCGACGTGCGGGCGATGTAATCTGTCAGCCCGGCCGCGAGCCGGTCATAGATGGCACGAATCCGCGGGCTGAGGAACAGCTCCCGGTGGGTGGTCAGCCATACCTCCAGCGGCGGTGGTGCGAGCATCGGCAGCAGCTCGCGTAGCCCGGGCGTCTCACGCACCAGGCCCCGCTGGGCAAAGCCGATACCCAGTCCGGCCTTGATCAGTTCCCAGCCGGCGGTCTGGCTGTCGGTGCGTACGGCGAAATCGTCGCGGCTGAGCTCGTAGCCCATCGCGCGCGCCGCGTTCAGCAGCAGGTCGGACCGGTCGAAGCCGATGAGGTCGTGGTCGAACAAATCGTCCGGCGCCTGCGGCGTGCCGCGCGCGCCCAGATAGCTCTGATGAGCGCAGGCGACGACGGGCAGCTCGCCCAGCTTGCGCGCGATCAGTTCGAGTTGGGTTGGCCGGAACATGCGCACGGCGATGTCCGATTCGCGCAGCAGCAGGTTCTCGACCGAATCGGACGGCACCAGTTCAATGGCGATGGCAGGGAATTCCCGGCGCAGGCGGCGCAGCAGCGGCGGCAGGACGTAGTGGCTGGTGACGGTGCTCGAGGTGATGCGGACCGTGCCCTCGAGTTCACCCGCCGAACCCTCGGCCACCAGCGCCGCCTCGGCCAGCGCCTGCTGGGCGGCCCTGACCGGCTCGTAGAGGCGGAGCGCCGTGGCGGTGGGTTTCAGCCCCTGCAGGGTACGGTCGAACAGCAACACGCCCAGTTGCTGCTCCAGCGTTTCGATATGCCGCCCGAGCGTCGGCTGGCTGTAGCCAATCTTCCGGCCGGCGGCAGAGAGCGAACCCTCGGCCACCACGGCGGCGAAGCTGCGCCAGAGCGCCCAGTCCGGGTCAGCGGTCGCCATCGCCATACATTCCTGAATATCGACCAGACGATTCTGGCCAATTTCACCTCTCGCGTGAATGGTCGATCTTGCGCTCATCCACAACTGGAGAATGAGATGAGCAAGCGAGACGTCGTGATTTTGGGCCTCAACGGGGCATATCGGCAAGGCCGTCGCGGAGGCGTTCCTGGCTGCCGGCTGGAGCGTTGCCGGCATGGCGCGGCGCGACAGGCACAAGCTGCCCGGCGTCCGATTCGTCGCAGGCGACGCCGATTCGGTCGGGGATATGCAGCGCGCAATTGGTGACGCGCCGGTCGTCGTCAACGCGTTGAATCTCCCTTATCACCACTGGGACAAGGGCCGGATGGAGGCGCAAATGGCCCGGGTCATCGAGGCGCTGGGCACGTCCGGCCGCACCATGCTGTTTCCCGGCAACATCTACAATTATGGCGCAGCCGATCGCGTTGTGACGCCTGATCTGCCGCAGCGGCCGCAGACGCCGCGCGGCGCCATAAGGGTGCGGGTGGAGCAGATGTTCCAAGCCGCCGCGGCGCGGGGCGACATCCAGGCAATCATCCTGCGCGCCGGCGATTTCTACGGTCCGGGCAGCAGCAATGACTGGTTCGACCTCGCAATGTTTCGCGAGATCAGGAAGGGGCGCGTGGCCACGATGGGGAAGGCGGGCGTCGGTCATTGCTGGGCCTATCTGCCCGATCTCGCTCGCGCCTTCGAAGCCCTGGCCTCCCTGCGGGCTACCCTTGCTTCCTTCGAGAGCTTCCACTTCGCGGGCCATTTCGTCAGCCCCGAGCGGATGCGTTCGGCGATCGAGCGGGCGGCGCCGGTGCCGGTCGAAGTCCGGCCGTTCCCGCTTTGGATCATGCGGCTCATCGGCCTTGTCGACCCGCTGATGCGGGAAACGGGCAAGATGGACTATCTATGGCGTCATCCGATGGAGTTAGCCGACGATCGGCTGACTGACCTGCTCGGCCGCAGCTTCGGCACACCCTTCGAGGCCGCAGTCGCGGCGACGATCGCCCCGTTCTTCAGAGCTGCCCCGCAAAAGGGGGACCCGCAGGAACTTCCAGCGCAGCAGCGCGTTTGATAGCGTCGCAATCCGTGTCGAACGGTACTCTACGCAACCGGGCGCTTTCTGAAACGAATATGAACGCAGGCTGAATGCGAGTCTCACGTCGGCTTAAGCTGGCTTGGGTCATCGTCCTGACAAGAACGGTCGCTTCTGATGCGTTCCCCCCACAACCAAGGGACAGCACACATGAAAAAGATCTTGGCCATCGCTGCATTGCTGATCGGCAGCTCATTCGCCGGCGCCGCTTATGCCGACGATATCGCTCTGGGCGAACCGGGCTATGGCGGCACCGGCTGCCCCGACGGTAGCGCCTCCGTGACGCTCAGCCCCGACGCCAAGTCGCTCTCGATCCTGTTCGACGAATATTACGTCGAAGCAGGCGGATCGACCAACAAGCGCCTGGACCGCAAGAGCTGCAACATTGCCATCCCGGTGCATGTGCCGCAGGGTCTCAGCGTGTCGATCCTCACCATCGACTATCGCGGCTACAACAGCCTGCCTGCCGGTGCACGCTCTGTGTTCAACGTCGAGTACTTCTTCGCCGGCCAGCGTGGCCCGCGCTTCAGCAAGACCTTCCATGGCGAACTGGACAAGGACTACCTGATCACCAACAAACTCCAGGCGTCTGCCCTGGTGTGGTCGGCCTGCGGCGCTGATGTGAACCTGCGCACCAATTCCTCGATCCGCGTCCAGACGCGGCAGAACAAGGAAGCGCTGGCGACCGTCGACTCCGAGGATATCAACGCGGCGATTAAGTACCAATTGCAGTGGAAAAGGTGCTAAGCTTAGGCTCAGGCACTGTCTTGAAGGGCGGCCCAGTGCCGCCTTTCGTTTCTTTTAGGGGTCGTTAACGATGCAGATGCGCGTTTTGGGTGTGCTCGCCGGTTCCAGCATTGCCTTGTGGGGTTCGGGAGCATTGGCTTTCGATGCATGTCCTGATGGCGTGACCACAACAGCCAGCCCCGACGGAACGAGCTACTCGTCGCTCTTCGACAATCTGGTTGCCTTCGCCGGCGACATCGCCAGCTGCTCGTTCAGCTTTCCGATCGAAACCGATGCGCCCTCAGGCAACATCATCATCTACTCTGCGGATTATCGCGGCGGCTACGAGGTCGACCCCGGCGAGACGCTCGATGTGAGAATCGAGCAGGATGGGAACGACAATGGCTTCTCCGTCAAGGGGCCTGACTTGCAGGATCCCTACCTCCACAGCACGTTGGCCTATGGGACGAACGGTGAAGTGGCAATAGACGCCGAGGTCGACGTCCGGGATGCAGATCCCAGCGGGTTCACCTTCGGGACCATCGATACAGCCGACTACACCGAGCTTGGCCGCATCACGACCCCCACCGACCAGACCGCGGCCATCGTTCATCTCGGTGCAACGGCGGGGCTGCTCACCGGCAGCCTCGAGCCGATGGAGGACGACAATTATGTCGGCATCATCGGGGGTTATGGTTCCTATATGTTCGGCGCCAATGGCCACTACAACATTTCCGATGGCTTCTCGATCCTGGGTGGCGTCTCGCTGGTCAACCAGACGGCGGGCGCGAGCCAGGTGAACGGCGTCCTCGGCGCGGTGGCCGTGCGCTACGTCGAGCCGGGCCTCAACAGCTTCCGGCCGCTGGCCGAAGGCGGTCTCGTCGTCGGCGCGCTCGATGTCGACTATCCCAATGTCGCGACGAACGTGGCCACTGGACTCGGCACCATCTACGGCAAAGCCGGCTTCGTTTCGGATATCGACCAGTCCAGCCAGTTCGCGCTTTATGCCACGCTGGCCGAGACGGGCCTCAACAGCGATGCCTTCACGCAAACCTTCCCGGGCTTCACGGTCAACACTCCGGCGCAGACCGGCTTCTTCACCACCGCCAAGGCGACTGCGGCGCTCACCACCGAGCTCGCGCCCACCGTCGACCTCACGGCCGAAGCCTCGGCGGGCATGGTGTTCTCGCACAGCGGCATGCAGGCGACCATTCCGGGCCTCGGCACCGTGAGCGGCAGCCAGAACAGCGCCTTTGTCGACTACGGCGTGCGCCTCGGCTGGCAGCCCGACCCGATGGTCAAGCTCGAACTCTTCGGCCAGGGCTCGATCGGGCAGGACGCCGGTATGCACAACCAGATCGGCGCCAGCGCCAAACTCAAGTTCTAGCGCGGACGGGTGGTGGAGGCTTCGCGCGCCTCAGCCGCCATGCGCAATAGCCACGGCCACGCGTGTCCAAACACCCGCTGCGGCAGCGCGTGAGAACCCCGCCGACGCTTAAGTCGCCGTCACATCCCCACCGCCGCGCGCACATCCGCCGGCGTCCAGCCCGCTTCGCGCAAGCTCCGCAGCGTGGGCGCACCTTTCGACTTGCTCAGCTTTCGGCCGTCCTCGCCAAGGATCAGCTTGTGGAAGGTGTAGATCGGCTGGGGCAGACCCAGCAGCATTTGCAGCAGCACATGGATATCGGTCGAAGGCTCCATGTCGCGCCCGCGCGTCACATGCGTGACGGCCTGGGCATGGTCGTCGACCACTACGCTCAGGTGATAACTTGTCGGCGTGTCCTTGCGCTGGAGGACGACATCGCCCCAGAGCTCGGGGCTCGCATACCGAATCTGCGGACGATCGAGCGGCGTCGGCGCAGCGACGGTGAAGCTGATCGGGCCGGTGAGCGCCACGGCTCGCGCGAGATCGAGCCGCCACTGCACGCCCCGATGCGCATCGCCCGCGAGGCCGTGGGTGCGGCACTTGCCATCGTAGAGCGGGGCGCCGTCGGGATCGGTCCTCGTTGCTCGTCCGGCGATCTCATGGCGCGTGCAGTCGCACGGATAGAGTAGACCGCGCGCCTTGAGCCGATCGGCAGCGGCCCGGTAGATGGGGAATCGCTCCGACTGCACCATCACCGGTTCGGGCCAGCTGAGCCCCAGCCAGGCGAGATCGTGCTTGATTGCATCGGCAAATTCGGGTCGACAGCGGCTGATGTCGGTATCTTCGAGACGCAGCAGGAAGGTGCCGTCAAGACGTTCGGCCCATCGATCGGTGAACAGCGCCGCATAGGCGTGGCCGAGATGCAGCAGGCCATTGGGGCTGGGAGCGAAACGAAGGACCGGCGAGGACATGGCCCGCTCTATCACAGAACGATTGACGACGTCCGAGGCGCTGGCGCGCCAGCTCCGCGCCTTGCTCCGGTGCAATCCCGAGTTGCGTCCCATTGCGAAGCGAGCGGGCAGCTTCGACATCCGACTCACGCCCGCTGGCTTCAGCGGGCTCGCCCGGGTCATCTGCGGCCAACAGCTTTCGGTCGCCAGCGCCCGCGCCATCTGGAGCCGGTTCGAGGCCCTGCCCGGTGCGCTCGATCCGGTGGCCTATCTGGCGCTGAGCGAAGCCGAGGTGCGGGCGACGGGGTTCTCGGCGGGCAAGTATCGCACCGTGCGGGTCATCGCCGAGGCCATCGTCGCCGGGGAACTCGATCTCACGCGTGTCGATGCGATGAGCGGCGAAGGCGCCACGGCCCATCTCACGGCGCACAAAGGAATTGGGCCGTGGACGGCCGAGATTTACCTGATGTTCTGTACGGGACATCCGGACATCTTTCCGGTCGGCGACCTTGCGTTGCGCAAGGCCGTGGGCCATGCCTTGGGGATGGAGCAAACCCCCACCGAAAAAGAGCTGACCGCGCTCAGCGCCAAATGGGCGCCCTATCGCCACGCCGCGGCGCTGCTGTTCTGGAAGTACTACGCCGCGGTGATGCGCAAGACCGCGGGGACGGCGCTGTGACGCAGACCCTGTCGGGGCCGATGCTGCCGCCCAAGTCCGGCGGCGCGCCGAAGCAGTTGATGGTGCTTCTTCACGGCTATGGGGCCGACGGCAAGGATCTGATCTCGCTGGGCTACGAATGGCGCGACAGCTGGCCCGACATGCTGTTCGTCTCGCCCAATGCGCCTCATGTGTGCGACCAGATGCCGAGCGGCTTCCAATGGTTTCCGGTGGGCGGGCCGCTGCCGATCCGCCGCGTCGAGGGCGTCGGGCTGGCCCGCCCGATCGTAGTCAATTTCCTCATGGATTTGTGGGCGCGGACCGGCGTGAGCCCGGGGGAGACCGTGCTCGCCGGCTTCAGCCAGGGCGCCATGATGGCGCTCCATGTCGGCACCTCGCTCGACCAGAAGCTGGCCGGCATCATCGCTTTTTCGGGTGCTTATGTGCCGGTTTCTGGCCGCGATGCATTGAAATTCGCCAAGCCGCCGGTGGCGCTGATTCACGGCGACATGGACGGCGTCGTCGACGTCCAATGCAGCTACGAAGCCGAGAAAGCCCTTGCGGCCGAAGGGTTTGAGGTAACCCTCCACATCGCGCCGGGCGTTGCCCACGGGATCTCCCCGGACGGCCTCCTCGCCGCCACCACCTTCCTCGAAGCGCACCTCGGAACGGAGCTCTAGCCTCCTATTTGACGCTTCACAGGCCTGACCTACTGCATGTAGTATAGGGCCAATATGAGTGCTGCCGATTCCCAGAGCGGGAGTTCCCGGTGACGATTCATGTGTCGCCAGAAGCGTGCCCCGCGCTGGTCCTCAACGCCGATTATCGACCCCTGAGCTACTATCCCCTGTCGCTCTGGTCGTGGCAGGACGCGATCAAGGCCATCTGCCTCGATCGTGTGCAAGTGGTTTCGAGTTACGATCGCATCGTCAAGTCGCCGAGCTTCGAGATGTTCCTGCCGAGCGTTGTCTCGCTCAAGGAATATGTGAAGCCGGCGCGCCATCCCGCCTTCACGCGCTTCAACGTGTTCCTTCGCGACAAATTCCAGTGCCAGTATTGCGGCTCGCGCGAGGACCTCACCTTCGACCACGTAATTCCGCGCTCGAAGGGCGGTCGCACGACCTGGGACAATGTCGTTGCCGCCTGCGCGCCGTGCAATCTGCGCAAGGCGAACCGGCTCCCCAAGGAAATCAGGATGTTCCCGTTGCAGGCGCCGTATCAGCCCACGGTGCACGATTTGCACAACAATGGCCGCGCCTTTCCGCCGAACCATCTGCATCAAAGCTGGCTCGACTATCTGTATTGGGACATCGAGCTCGAGCCTTAGCTGAGGCTCGGCTTATCGGGGGGACTTCGTGTCGGTCGGTGTCGTGGTCAATCCCGCTGCGGGCGGCGGGCGCCTGAACGCTGCCTGGCCGCAATTGGCCGCCATGCTCGAAGAGCGCCTTGGTTCGCTGAGCGTGCTGCGGACGCGGGCGCCGGGCGAGGGGCGCGAGCTCGCAGCGCAGCATGTGCGCAACGGCGCGCGACTCGTCATCGCGGCAGGCGGGGATGGCACTGCCAATGAAGTCGCCGACGGCCTGCTGCTGGCGGGCGGCGGCCCGCAACTCGGCGTCATCTCGGTGGGTACGGGCCGGGATTTTGTCCGCACGCTGGGGAGTCATACCGACCTTGCCGCTGCGGTCGAAGGCATCGGTTCCGGCCGCTCGCGCCGGATCGACGCCGGCCGCGTTTGCTACATCACCGACGACGGTCGGGAGGCCACGCGGCACTTTCTTAATGTCGCGAGCCTCGGCGTTTCCGGCCCGACAGTCCGCGCGGTCAATGCTTCCAAGCAGGGCCGGCGAGTGCACGGCAAACTGGCGTTCTACTATCACACGGTCGCCGAACTCCTGCGCTATCGTGCGCAGGATGTGCGCGTCCGCTTCGACGATGGCGAGGTGATCGACGTCCGTACCGCGCTGGTGGTCGCCGCCAATGGCCGCTTCTTCGGTAGCGGCATGATGATCGCGCCCGACGCAGCACTCGACGACGGACAGTTCGATGTCCTCGTTTATCGGGCCGAGGGCAAGTTGCGAATGGTGCTCGATTTTAACCTGATCTATCGCGGCGCCCATGTGCGGCTGCCGCGGGTGATGATGAAGCGTTGCCGCTGGGTCGAGGTCGCGCCGCTGGGAGATCGCGCTGCCAATGCGGCTCTCCTCGAAGTCGACGGCGAGTCGCCCGGGCGGATCCCGGCGCGGTTCGAGGTCTTGCCCGGGGCGTTGTCGCTGCGCGCCTAGGTCTTCCGCCGCGCCTGGAACACCATCGCCCCGACCAGCATTGCGACGATGGCGATCGAGATCAGCGCATTGTAGCCGGCAAGGGACAGGCCGAGAAAACGGAATTGGACGGCGTCGCACGGCACGACGCGCTCGATAGTGCCGGCGCTCAGATCGTCGAAGTTCAGGCCGCTGCCGGTGCCGGTGCACGCAGTCGGTCCGGGCCAGAAGCCCCATTCGACCCCCGCGTGGTAGCCGGCCATGTAGGTGGACCAGACGAAAATCGCGGCGCCGACAGCGACCGCCGTGTACCACACGGCGAGCGGCAGACGGTTCCACAGGAGCAGCACGAGCGCCAGGATTGGCAGCCCCCAGTAATAGGCCATGCGCTGCTCGAGGCAGAGTTCGCACGGTGACAGGCCGCCGATGAGTTCACTCCCCCAGGCGCCCAGGATCGTCGCCAGCCCGAGGACGAAACCGGCCCCGACTAGTATCTTGTCGAGGGGCAGCCGGCGGGCGCGGGTGGAATCGAGGGCAGTGCTGGTCATCGTCACGTCCATGCGGTTTTGACGGCGGATTGAGGCTCTTCCTTGGCCGAAAGCAAGAAGCTCTCGCGCAGGTGATTATCCTGGCGCGGCGGTAATGTTGAGGCGCTGCTGAATGCCCAGCGCATTGAGGGGCGCGTTGGGTTTGTCGGTCGAAACGAAATAGGCGAACACGTCGCGCTCCGGCTGCTCACCTGCCGGGGGGACTATGGTCTTGCCGACAAACGGCTTGCCCTCCGCCAGCCCCTTGAAATTGGCGGCCCAGGCGTCGAGCTCTGCCGACGTGTAGCGCTCCCTGCCCGGCGCGCCCTGCAGACGGCAATAGGCGAAGTCGGCGGTCTGGTCGACATAGGGCCAATCGGCAGTGTCGGCGATCACGAGCGCCGCGTTGTAGCGTTTGAGCAGCTCGATAAAGGCTGGGTCGGCGAAGGTCGGCGAACGGACTTCAATGGCCTGGCGGACGTTGGTCGGCAACTGCTTGAGGAAGCCCTCGACTCGCTCGGCGTCGAACCTGAAATTGCCCGGCAGTTGCCAGCACACGGCACCCAGCCGCTTGCCCAGTGCCTCGATCGACTTGAAGAACAGCTCGAGCGGTTCGGCCACATCCTTGAGGCGCTTGATGTGCGTCACCCGCTGGTGGCCTTTCACGGTGAACACGAAGTCTTCAGGTGTCTGCGCGGCCCAGGCCTCGAAGCTTTCGGGCTTCTGGTTCTGGTAGAAAGTCGAGTTGATCTCGATTGCGGTCACGTGCCGGCTTGCCCAGGCCAGCTCTTCCTTCTGCTTGAGGCCCTCGGGGTAGAACTGCCCGTTGCGCCAGTCGGGAAACACCCAGCCGGCCATACCGGTCCTGATCCTGCCTGCCATGCCGCCCTCGCGAAAATCCGGCGGCAATAGACGACGAAGCAGAGGCGGGTGCAATGCCCGGCGGTGCCGGGGCGTGTAGGTCCCGTTCCGGTGCCCGCTCGATTGACGGCGGGGGCGGATTTGCTTAAGTCCGCTCACCCTGCGGGCCCCTGTGGTGGAACTGGTAGACGCGCCGGATTCAAAATCCGGTTCCGAAAGGAGTGTCGGTTCGATTCCGACCGGGGGCACCATTTTTCCTCTGGAAGGGGCTTCCCTGAAAATTCGCTGACACGCAAGTCATTGAAACTTCATGCAACTTGGCACGACACTGGTCGTTGCCATCGGCATGAAGGAGACGGACTGATGATGCGTCGTGTTGCCGTAGCTGCGCTTGCCGCGCTGGGAGTTGCCTCATTCGCCGCCATGGCGTCGCCGGCTGCCGCCTGCGAAGCCGACTACATCCTGGCGCCCGACAACTCGGCGCTTTCGGTGCTGTTCACCGATCTCACGGTTGAAGCGGGCGGCGCGCCTGCGGTCGAGTGCACCATCGACGTGCCGCTGGAACTGCCCGAGGGGATGAGTCTGGGCGTGTATCGGGTGGACTATCGCGGCTTTGCAGCGCTCGAAAACAAGGACCGTGCGACGCTCACGGTCAACTATGAGCTCGGCCCCAAGGGCAACAGCCGGCATTTCAAGCGGTCTGTGCGCGGTGAAATGGAGGACGACTTCGCGTTTCGCGAGAACATCGGAGCCGGGCTGATGAAGCGCGTGGGGTGCGGCGTCGATGCGCGGCTACGAGGTCGCGTGACGCTCTCGCTCGATGGCAAGGGCGATTCCTTCGCAACCCTCGACAGCAGCGACGGCTCGTCGCGCCACGGTCTCGTCTATCGGTTCAATCTCAAGGCGTGCTGAGCGCTACCGCGTCAATTCGAGATGCGAGTTGATGTCGGCGTCGGAGCCGGGACGCCGGACCTTGGTGTCGACGACGATGCGGCTGGCGGTGAGCTTCATCACCGAGGTTCCGACCGCAAGGCCTTTCAATTTGGCGGCGAAGACCAGGGCGTTACCGCTTTTGGTGCCGATTGTGATCTCGCCACCGACCGACTTTGCCTCGTAGCGGGCCTCGGCATCGTTGTAGGAGAGGATGCCCGAGAAGTTCTGCGGTCCGAACTCGGGCACGTCGCACTTCACGCTGAAATTGATGCCGACCGTACGCTGGCGGATGGTGGCGCGGCAGGTGAGCTTGCCGGATTCGCCACCGGTCAGCACGCCTGAACCGGTCCAGATGCCGACCAGCCGGTTGAGGAAAGCGTCTTCGCTGGGCCCCGCCACGGCAGGATCGGTCGAAAGGACGAGGGCGGCGGCAAGGACGATCGGGATGAGGCGGGACATCGGGGCTCCTTAGGCGAGTCGCGCCCCGAAACTGGCATGAAGGGAAGCCGGGCGGGAGAGCTCGGAGACCTCCATCCACGAAAAGAGCGGTCCAGACCGGCGCCGTCGGAAGCCACTGCGTCGGCGGGTCTAAACTGGCGGGGAAAGGTTGCCGTAGTTCGTCCGATAGTCGCGAATCTGATCCTCTGAGTAGGCCGGCGCCTCCTCGTCGAAGCCGCGCCAGCCCTCTGCGAGATAATCGGCACGGCGCTGGTCGAGATCGACCCCCGCCGCATTGCGCAGGATCGCCGCCACCGAATCAGCGCGTGAATCTTCGACGCGTACGGAAACAAGGGTGCCACCGCGGCGAACCCCCTCGGCATAGACATGCGCCTCCGCTTCGGGGACGCCCGCATTGGCGAGTGCACCGAGCAATCCGCCGGCTGCGCCGCCGACGGCCGCCCCGGCAAGCGCTCCGACGGCGGTCGCCAGCAACCAGCCACCGGCAATCACCGGGCCGATGCCGGGGATGGCGATCGCGCCAAGCCCCGCCAGCAGGCCAGTCCCTCCTCCGGCAACAGCACCGACGCCGGCGCCCGCTACGGCGCCCTCCTCGGCATCGATCTCGTCATCATGCGGGATGTCGCTGGCGACATTGTTGGCGACGATCGAGATGTCGGCGCTCGAAATGCCGCCATCCCTGAGCGAGCGCACGGCCGAAGCCGCATGCTCATAGGTGTCGAACAGGGCAGTGATGGTCCGCATTGAAGCGTTCCCTCCTCAGGCGTTGTGTCGCGAAGGGCATCGCGGCCCAGCGCGTTCCAAAACGCTTGCGGCTATTGACGCGTTCCCCTCAAACGCCGGCGAAGCGGCGCAGCAGGAACATGGCGAGCACGCCGCCCAGGATCGTGGCGAACAAATTGCGCGTGAGGAGGTAGACGAGCGTCGCCGCAGCAGCGGCGAGCCAGGCTGCCGGTCCGCCCTTTGCGACGTCGGGGGCGATCAGCGCCGCGAGCACCGCGCCGGGGATGTTGCGCATCCAAAGCGCGATGAAGCCGGTCTCCGGTAACCGCTCGGCAATCAGGAAGCCGCCAGCGCGGATGGCGTAGGTCACCGCGGCCATGCCGAGGATCGCGAGCAGGGTTTCAGCCGACATTGCGCGCGCTCCTGTGCTGGAGCAGCGCGCCGAGGAAGCTGCCGCCAAGGCCGCCGGCGATGATGTACCACGTGCCGGGCAGGACTGCGGCGACACCGATGGCGACGGCGCCGCCCGCGAGCCACGGAACGAGATCGCCGCGGCCCCTCCACATGCCGAGCAGTAGGGCGAGGAACGTCGCGGTGAAGGCGAAGTCGAGCCCGTAGGCGGCTGGGTCGGCAATGACCGCACCGAGCATGCGCCCAGCGAGGGTCGCGCCTACCCAGGCGATCCACGCGAGAACGCCTGCGCCCAGCATGAACGCCGCGCCGCCGCCGCCCCTGGCACGCTCGGCCATCGTCATCGCCCACACCTCGTCGCTGACCAGGAACATCGCAAGCAGCGCACGCCAGCGCGGCATGTGCTCGAATTGGGGCCGGACCGTCGCACTCATCAGCAGCATGCGCAGATTGATGATCGCGGTCGCGATGATGATCGATGCGATGGGCAGGCCTGCGGGTTGCCACATGTCGACGGCCACAAACTGGCTCGAGCCGGCATAGACGATGCTGCTCATCATCAACACTTCAAGCGGCGTCAGCCCGGCCTGTCCGGCGAGCACGCCCCAGACGACCCCATAGGACGCAATCGAGATGGCGACCGGCAGGAACAGGCGCATGCCGTAAAAGAAACTGGAACGTGATTGGGGAGCGGGAGCGTGCAATGGCGTTCGAGTCTGGTTTTTCGCCCATCCGGCAGCTTCCGGCGCTGCCATCTCTGATCAATCGTGCCGGGTTACCGGAAGAAGTATAGGAAGGGGATTACCCGGCGCGCGTCGGCATTGTCACGGCCCATATCATCCATTGTTGACGCTTATTGCCGGGACAAGATAAAGACCCGGCCGCACAATCCAGTCCTTGAGCTCCGACCCGCCGGCACCCTATCGGGTGTGAATTGGCCCGGTCCGCCGCGACCGCCTGCCTTGGAGCGTGCAGTCCACCCAATGGGGTCACTACGGAGTTCATCGATGGCCGTTCCCGCCCACCGACCGCTTTGGCAGCGGTTTCTCGTATTCCTGCTGCCGCTGATGCTGAGCAACATCCTGCAGTCGCTCTCGGGCACGATCAATTCGATCTATATCGGGCAACTGCTCGGGGTTGAAGCGCTGGCGGCCGTCTCGACCTTCTTTCCGATCATGATCCTGCTGATCGCCTTCATCGTGGGGCTTGCCTCGGGCTCGACGGTGCTGATCGGGCAAGCGTTCGGCGCCGGGAACATCGAGAAGGTCAAGCAGGTGACCGGCACGACCATCACCTCCGCCTTCATCCTCGGCATCGCCGCTGCCGCCGTCGGCATCTATTTCACCGACGACCTGATGAGCCTGCTTGGCGCGCCCGCCAATGTGTTCGAGCAATCGGTGAGCTATGGGCGCATCGTGCTCATTGGTATGCCGGGCTTTTTCATCTTTCTCATCGTCACCTCGGTGCTGCGCGGCGTGGGCGACACGATGACGCCGCTAGTGTCGCTGATCCTCTCGATCGGGGTCGGCCTGCTGGTGACGCCCGCCCTCATCCTGGGCTGGTTCGGGTTGCCGCAGATCGGGGTTGACGCCGCGGCGGTGGCCTTCATCGCCGGCTTCATGGCGGTGCTGGTGTTCCTGTTCTTCTATTTGCGCGCGCGGAAGAGCCCGATCGCACCGGACGCGGCGCTGCTGCGCGATCTCAAGATCAACCTGCCGCTGCTCGGCACGATCCTTCGCCTCGGCGTTCCGGCGGGCGTCCAGATGATCGTGACGTCGCTCGCGGCGATCGTCGTGGTGGGCATCGTCAACCGCTTCGGCTCCGATGCCACGGCCGCCTATGGCGCGGTCAACCAGGTGCTGAGCTATATTCAGTTCCCGGCGATGTCGATCGCCATCGCGACGTCGATCTTCGGCGCGCAGGCCATCGGCGCCGGCCAGAACGACCAGCTTCGCCGAATTGTGCGCACGGCGCTGTCGATGAACCTCATCATAACCGGGGCGCTTGTCGTCATCGCCTACATCTTCTCGCAGCATCTGGTGGCGTTGTTCATCACGTCGCCCGAAGTGATGGAGCTGACCGAAACGCTGCTTCACATCGTGCTGTGGTCGACGGTGCTGTTCGGCTTTGCGTCAGTGTTCTCGGGCATGATGCGCGCCTCGGGCGACGTGTTCATGCCGATGGTGTTGAGTCTGGGCACGATCCTGTTGGTCGAGGTGCCCCTGGCGCTTTACCTGTCGACCACGACGCTCGGCCTCAGCGGCATCTGGTGGGCCTATGCCACGAGCTTCACGACCATGCTGCTCCTGCAGTCGGGCTATTACTGGTTCTTCTGGCGGGCCAAGCCGATCAGGAAGCTGATCTGACGGCGCGTTCGATCCACCCGACGGCGAAGGGCACGATCTCCTTGGCGTTCACGAGGATCGTAGGCGCGGCACCCACGGTGCCTCGCCGGCCCTTGCCGGTGGCGAGAAAGTCTTCGACGATGGTTGCGAAGTAGTCGTCTGCAGGGCCCTCCGCCACGGGCACACCGGTATTGAATTCCTCGATCCAGCGCCATTCCATGCGCCCATCGACGAGGAACGGCGTCTCGATCCGCAGCACCCGCTTGTTGGGGACGTCGGCAAGGTGCTCGGCGTGATGAAGCAGCGTCATGTGATCGTTCGTTGCGCCCAGCATGAGCACCCTGCCGCCCGCGTCGACGAGCCTGGCGAAGGGAGAGCGCTCCCCATAGCCGTAGTCGATGGAGTGATCCGAAGTCAGCCATCCTGCCTGCCGTCCGATCGCCGCGCAGGATGCTCCTGGATTGGCGCTGCGGCGCGCACCGGGCAAGGTGCGCACGAGTTCCATCAAGGCGCCATTGTCACGGCTGGCACGCGACGATATGGGGTCGAACGGAAGCACGTGCTCACGTATCGCCTCGATCGGCTGGATCACGGTGAAGGCGAGGTCTGCCTTGTTCTCGCTGAGCTCCCAGGTGTGCTCACCCCACATGTCGGCTTCCCAGTCGGTATAGACCATGAGCGTGCCGTCGCTGCCGATGGCGTCGCGAAGGGCAGCGATAACCGCGTCGGCTCCCGAGACGACGGGGCCGACCGAGCGGAGCGATGCATGCACCATCAGGATATCGCCCGGCTCGACACCGAGCGCGCGAAGGTCCGCCGCGAGGCTGGCGCGGGTCGCCGGGGCGAGTTCGCTCAGTTGGCGGCTCCGGCGTAACGGCGCTCGGGCTTTGGCTCGGCCGCCTCGGCGCGGGCGCGGTCGTAATTGGCACGCGCCTCGTTGACCGACTGCATGTGCTCGGCGGCCCAGTTCCACAGCGTATCGAGCGGCTCGGTCAGCGTGCGCCCGAGCGGGGTGAGCTGGTACTCGACGCGCGGCGGAATTTCGGGATAGACCGTACGGGTTACCAGGCCATCGCGCTCGAGATTGCGCAGGGTCAGCGTCAGCATGCGCTGGCTGATGCCGCCAATGGCATGCCGTAATTCGTTGAAGCGCATGGTCTTGCGCGTCAGATGGCCCACCACCATCACGCTCCATTTGTCGCCGATCCGGTTGAGGATGTCGCCCATCGCGCTGCAGATTTCGATCTGATTGCCGTCCGTTCGGAATGCCATGTGTCGCGCGTCCTTTGGTGGATGGTCACCAATATAGTGACGGTTACCGTCTGTGCCTAGGGCTCAAATCGGTTCTTGAGGAGATGCAGGGCGTGGTCGCACAGTGCGGTTCAAAAACATGTCAGGGACACCCCCTTTCCTTGAGGCGGTCACACTAAGACGTTACAAGCGATCCCACTGATCTTGCCGAGATTTACGATTTGACCCAGGTCGCGCGGATTGCCCGGAGGCTGGCTCTTGGCCTCCTTTTTCTAACCCTTACGATCTATCCGTCCGCCGCCATTCCGATGTTGCTGGTCGATGCGAGGTCCCTGCAGGTCCTCTACGAGGAAGATGCAGGACAGCCGTGGCATCCGGCGTCGCTGACCAAGATGATGACCGCCTATCTCGCCTTCGCGGCAATCAAGGATGGTCGAGTCGACCTCGAGACGCCGGTAAAGATTTCCCAGCACGCCTGGAACCAGGCACCGGCCAAGTCGGGGCTCGAAAAGGGCGCCGCCGTCACCCTCAGGGACGCGCTCTACATTATGCTGGTCAAATCGGCGAACGACGTCGCCGTCGCCATCGCCGAAACGGTAGCGGGGGACGAGAAGACCTTCGTCAAGCAGATGAACCTGATGGCCGCCGAGATGGATCTCACCGCCACGCATTTCGAGAATGCCAACGGTCTCGACAACGACAAGCAAGTCACTTCGGCCCGCGACGTCGCGATGCTCGCGCTTTACCTCCAGCGCGACTATCCGCAATACGAGGAGATGTTCCGCGTGCAGGCAGTCAAGATCGGCAAGCGGACGCTCAAGACGTCGAACGAAATGCTCGAGCATTTCCCTGGCATGACGGGTATGAAAACGGGCTATATCTGCGCCTCAGGCCTCAATATCGTCGCTTCGATGGAGCGCGATGGCCGCTCGCTCATCGCGGTGGTGCTCGGCGGCTCGTCGGCGCGCGAGCGCAACGAACTGGCCGCCCAGCTCTTCCTGCGCGGCCTCAGCGGTGCGCTTACGCCGACAGGGCGGACGGTCGTCGACCTCGACAATATCGACGCCGAGCCCACCGACATGCGGCCCTATATCTGCGGCGCCAAGGCAAAGGCCTACATCAAGGAGCGCGAAAAGCTGTTCCCCATGGGCCTCAAGGGCCAGCCGAGTTATCTCAACGACGACATCGCGGGCCCGGTCTATGTCGCGACCGATTTGGGCAAGATCGTCACCGGCATCCCCTTGCCGCGACCGCGCCCGATGCCGCCTATCCAGATGGCGCTGAACTGATTTCAGCCGCCGCCCGTCTCAGTGCTTCACAATCTCGAACCGCATCACCTCGCCCTCGACGCTCATCTGGCAGTCGTGGCCGTTCTGCGTGCAGAACAAGGGGATGTCGATGCGGGCAATGGGGTCGGTGGCGAGTACCGTGACCTCCGTCCCCGATTTCAGCGCCGCCAGCTTCTTTTCGGTCTTCAGCACCGGCAGCGGGCACTTGAGCCCGCGGCAGTCGATGACGTGCTCACGCAACGATGACGACCCAATAGACGCCGTAGGGCGAATTCTCCTCATAGACCACGGCGATGCCGGCGCGAGTAACGCTCGAGCCGGACATGACCAGCGATTTCTGGTCCGAGTTGCGCCAGCCCGAGAAGGTTTCGGCGAACGTCGAGTAGCCCGCGGAGTACCGGACCTCGCTGGTCCCCTCGGGTTTCGGGCTTTGCCGGCCGGTCCGCGCATAATGGGCCGCCAGTTCCCGCGCCTGCGCACTGAGCGCCGGATCCTCGATCAGCGGCCCGACGCCGACGGTTGCGCGGTAGTGGTTGATGATGCCGATCGCATCGGCCGTATTAAGCTGGGCCGTTCCCGAATCCATGCGCTGCGTCAGCCCCTCCGCCAGTCGCGTCGACGAGCATGCCGAAGCGCCGACGATGAGAATCGCGGCAATGGCAAATCGGGCGAGGGTGGTGGCGATCGTCATCCGGCAAGCTTTCGATGTGAGATAAGGTGAAGGCGCACTATAGGCGGTGACGTGCCTTTTGTGTGGCGACGCCGCCTCGTGGCTGACGTTTCGCAGGTGAATCCTAATTCTTGTCAAACGGTGTTGCCTCGGCGGGGTGTGTCGGCCGGCGCGGGAGTGATAGCCTGGGGTCGATGCTTGGGCGCTTCGGAGATCGCTGTTGAGACTTGTGGTGCTCCTTTTCGGGGTCATTGCGGGCATTGTCGGGCTGGGCTTCGGCTGGTGGGGCCAGCCCGCTGGGCTCGTTGACATCTATCGATTGCCCACGCCGCACTTCGCCGCCGCCGTCCTGACCATTCACGCCATCTCAGCCACCAGTATTGCCGGCGGCTTGCTGGTGCTTGCCAATCCGCGGGTCGGGGGCATGATGATGCTCGCGAGCGCGACGATCTGGCTGCTGATCGTGGCGCTGCTCGGCGGCGGGCTGGGGCTGTCGATGGCGGCATTGATCGGTCTTGGCACCGGCGGTGGCGTTCTGGCGTTCCTGCCGTCGCTGGGCCGGGCCGCTTACAGGATCGAGCGGGCGGACGACGATGAGCCGCGTGTCATTGCCGCGCCCATGCCCGACATCGTGGCCACGCGGGAGCCGGACGTAGCCAAGCCCGAGCCCGAGTCCGCGCCGGCCCGTGAAGCGGAGCAGCCGGCCGCGGCATACAACTGGCGGAGCGTCATCTACGATACGACCGAAGATCACTCGAAGCCGTTCGTGCCGCCGCAGTGGAGGTTCGAAGAGCCGGATCTCGGGCCGGTCGAGTTGGATACCGAACCGGAGCCCCCACGGGCGCCGCCGCCGCAGTATCCCCCACGGCCGCAGCGCACCGTCGATCCGCAGCCCTGGCTTGACCGATCCGATCGCGACGAGCACCGGGCTGCCTACGAAATCCACCATGGCCGCATCCGGCCGCTGACCTTGAAGGCGGCGCGCAAGAAGCGCTCGCGTGGCAGGACCATTGCCGGCCTGACGGCGCTGGCCGCGATCATGATTGGCCTGCCGACGCTGCTGGTCGTCGATCAGCAACTGCGGGGAGCCAGATCTACGCAACCGCCGTCGCCGGTCATCGCGGCCGTCGAGGCAAACCCGCCGGCCGAGATGCCACTCGCAGAAGACCCGCCCACTCCGGCTGCTCAGCCACGGCTAGAGCCCGGCAGGCTGCCGGAATTCAACGAGTTGTCGATCGCGCCGGTCGAGGCAGCCGCCGCACTGACCGAGACGATCGCCGAGCTGCCGATGCCCCCTCCGACAGCCGCCGCATTTCAGACCCCGTTCGATTATTGCGCGGACCAACGGGATGTCGACTCGCCTGACCAGAGCCTCATCGCCGAAGGCCTCCCGCTGGAGTTGATCGCTGGCGTGCGGCAGGTGACGAACATTCCCGACGGCGACGTGCTGTGGCGGTGCATGAACAGGAAGGTGTGGGTGTGCGCACAGCCGGCAGGCGGCGTGGCGTGCGGCAAGGTACCGACCCCCGAGGAGCGGCAGGCCTATTGCGCGGCACATC
>CAZASR010000026.1:0-24448 GCA_964487765.1 uncultured Devosia sp.
GTCCCAGCACCGTGTCGCGATAGCGCGCCACCACCGCGCTCAAAAAGCTCGAGGCGAGATGCTGCCGGTTGTCCCGCGTCGTCATCCGCGTCACCACCGTGGTCGGCTCCGCGAGCAGGCGCTTCAGCAGCCGGGTCGGCCGCGGCGTCGTCGTCGCCATCTGCCGGGGGTCGTCGCCGAGCCGCAGGCCGAACTGCAGCATGTCCCAGGCCGCCTCCGCATTGGGCCATTTGCCGATCTCGTCGCACCAGGCGGCGGCGAATTGCGGACCGCGAAAGCGCTCGGGGTCGTTCGCCCCCAGGATCATTCCTTCCACCCCGCCGGGCCAGTGGAGCGTCGCTCCAGTGAGCCGCGGCCGCTCCCAGGGCGGCGACACCGCCATGATGCCGCTCACGCCCTCGACCATCACCGTCGTCGCCTCGGTGATGGTCTCGCCGACAATGGCGATCGGCCCCACCTTCTGCGCCGCAAGGGCTCGTACCCATTCGGCGCCGGCGCGCGTCTTGCCCGCGCCGCGCCCGCCCATCAGCAGCCATGTCACCCACTCGCCCGCCGGCGGCAGTTGCGCGTCGCGCGCCCAGCTCGACCAGGCGTAGTAGATGGCGGGGCACTGGCGGAGCGTCAGGCGCGATGCCCAGGCGGCCTCTTCAGTGTCGCTTGAGTTCTTCAATCCGGCGCACCAGCCTGTCACGGATATCCTTGAGCTCGGCGGTCTCGCGCTCGGGCTTCGTCCCCTTGCCCGACCCGGCCTCGAAGCGCAGCAGCCGCCCGAGCGCGCCCACCAGTCGGGTGAGCACGGCCACGTCGGCCTGCCCGCCGTCGTTCACAAGCTTTTCCATCGCCTTGATCTGATGGTTCACCAGCCACAGGATGCGGCCCGCAAGCCGCTCGCGGTTGACCGCGGCCTTGTTCCGCTTGGGCCAGCCGGCGCGCTCGCGGTGCGCGTCGAACTGCCCCTTGGTGATGTGGTGCCGCTCATAGATGTCGTTCAGCTTCACGCCGGCGCGATAGTCGACTCCGACCGCGTCCCAATCGGGAGCGGACGCCGTTTGCTCATCCATGCTTCACCTGTGCTGCCGCGCAACCGGCGTGCCCGTGCCGCGTTTCTCTCCGCCGGAGAGACCGCCATGCCGTCCACGTCACTGCGCGATATTTCCTACGACCCGGCGTCCCGCACGCTCGACGTCACCTTCATGGCAAGCGGCAGGCGCTATCGCTATTTCGAGGTCGAGCTCGAGGAATACGCGGCCCTGTGCCGCGCCTTCGCCAAGGGCGTCCATTTCAACAGCGAGATCAAGCCCCGCCACCGCTATGCGCTGCTGGCTTGAGCGCGACGCCCGCCCCCGGGCCCATTTCTGCGACCATAGCCGAACTATAGCAGGGCTGCGTGACGCGGGGATAAGTCCGACAAATAAACCCGCAGTGCCCTTGCCGCTCTAGGTGTTGCGACTGAAACTTTTGGTCACTTTTCGCTGCGGGTCGCAGCGTGAATCGCTTGGGCTCCAGGCCGGGGATTCCCCACGCCGCCGAACCACACTAGACTGCCCGCGGGGGGGCAGGAGGACGCTCATGAGATTCGATTCGGTCATCGCCGCCCTCGCCATCGCGCTGCCCGCGCTTGCCGCACCGCCTGTCCTCGCGCAGGAGATGTCAACCGTCCCCGAGGCGCTGCTTGGCATGGTGGGTGACTGGCGCCTCGAGCAGGAGGACCAGGACCTTCCCGCCTGCGCGGTCACCTTTACCGAGGATCAGAGCATCGGCGGCTGGCAGATTCATCTGCCCGCGCGCTGTCCGCCGCCCTTTCCGCCGGCCGAGTCCTTCGTCGCCTGGAACGTCGATATGACCGATGGCGCCGTGCTCATCACGGATGGCCTGCGCAACGTGGTCCTCCGCCTCGTCGAAGGCGAGGATGGCCTCTATATGACGGCGCCAGGCGTCCTCCCCGCGTTCTATCTCATGCCCCCATACGATGAGGACGGCATGGGCGGCGAAGCGCCGGACGACTGATCACCTGCCGCGAGCCCCCGAAACCCGGGAGCTGCGACCTTATGCGCGCCGTGCCCCGATCTCGCCACAACTTGCATCGCGCAGTTGTGAACCTATCTATGTGGTGACATGAGCAAGCAGATTTTCACATTGCTGTCGCTCGCGCGGGTTCCCATCCCCACGCGGCCCCTGCCCTAAGCCCGTCACCGGCGCCGCCGCGCGGGCTTAGGGACTTCCTCGAAAGCCAGAAGCTGGATCGCGAGCCTTCGGGCCCGCCGGCCGAGCGCGCCATACGCCCTCGATTGCGGGCGAGCGATGTCGCGCGGCCAAGACAGGCCCGACACGTCTCGTGATCCGTCCTCCAACCTTAATGGGGAACGATCATGCAATTTGCTCATCCATCCACCAGCCTGCCGCTCGGCGACTATCTGCGACTGCAGCGGCTCATGCGCACGATGATCGGCAGCCGCAGCGCGCTCGCCTCGGTCCTGCGCCACAAGCTCGGCTCCGCCGATCCGAACGCCTCGAGTATGCCGCGCGACCGCGCGGTCAGCGGCACGCGCGTGCGCTTCCGGATCGACAGGCGCGAGCCCCAAGAGCGCCTTCTCACCTGGCAACCGCCCAGCCCGGGCGACAGCACCAACCTGTCGCTTCTGTCGGCGCGAGGACTGGCGCTGCTCGGTCTCGGCCCCGGCCAGTCCGTGGCCTATCGCACGCAAGGAGATAGAACGGAGTTCCTCGAAGTGGAGCGGCTCTATCATCCCGTGGCCCCCGCGCTGCCGGTCGCCGCCTCACGCCAGGCCGAGCCGTCGCTCCGGCCGCTGCTGCCGGACACGACACCCATTCATGTCACCGCGCCTCAGGGCGCTCTTGCAGGAGGGTAAAAATGATTGTCAATCGCAAGGACGGCTTTGCGCCGTACTGGAAGCTCGTTCGACTCATGGAGCGTTTCGGCGCCTGGTTCGATCGCGCCATGCGGCGCTGGCAGGCGGGGCGTACCGCGGCGGCGCTCGATCGCCTCGATGACGATGTCCTCAAGGATATCGGCATTACGCGGGCCGAGATCCCCGCCTTCGCCCACCGGGTCACCGCGGCCGAGCCGCCGGCTGCCGGCGGGCCCGCCGACAAATCCCGTTCCACTTTCGACAAGGAGTTGACGACATGAGAATCTGGCATGCCATTCGCAATGGATTATCCGCCGACCGGCACGGCTCCCTGCGCAACAGGATGGAGGCCTGGCACCGCGACCTGACCGCCCGCGCCATGGCCATCGCCCGCTGGGAGGACGATGGCGGCTTCGTGGGCGACGTCAGGCTCCAGCCCCGTCCCATCCGGGTCACGAGCCCGACCCTCCCCCCACGCGCCCGGGACATCTAGCCCCGCGCGCCGCCGCCGCCCCCATCCTCCCGGGCGGCGGCCCCCCTGCTCCACCCCGACCTGCGGTCGCGGCGGGATAGGCAAGCTCCGCGGTCATCTCGGTAAGGCCGACTAGCGACACTCCCAGTCACCCCCTCCAAATCGCATTCGCATCACGCCGGCGCGTAGGTCAGTCGGATGACCATGTCGTCCATCATGTCGCTGGCGACGAACCGGAGCGGTGGCCGCGGCTCGGGAAACAACGGCTTGCCGTGGCCGAGCACGAAGGGGTGCACATAGAGCCGATATTCGTCGAGCAGCCCGAGATCACCGAGGCTCTGTCCCAGCCTTGTGCCGGCGACGCTGATCTCGCCCTCGACCCGCGCCTTGAGCTCGCGCACAGCCGCCCCGAGATCACTCGCGATCAGGCTGGCATTGGGGCCGACGTGCTGCAGCGTGCGCGAGACGACCCATTTGGGCTCGCGCCGCCACGCCGTCGCGAAGTCCCTCAAATCCTCGCCACGCGTCGCAACATCCTGCTCCCACGCGTCGCCGTCCCAGTAGCGCATCGCCTCGTAGACGCGACGGCCATAGAGGCTGCCGGCCGAGGCGCGCGACCTGTCGATCCAGTGCCGGAACAGCTTCCGACTTGGGCCGGCGCCGAACCTGTCGTGGTCGACATACCCGTCCAGCGACATGTTCATGACGAAGGCGAGTTTCGCCATCTGGCAATCTCCGTTGTGCGCCCCAGGGCGAGCCGCCTGGCGTTGCCGCGCCCGCTAGACCTGCTCCTTGGGCTCCCAGTTCGGCCAGTCGGCGACGTGGTCTTCCCAGGTACCGGGGGCGACTTCGTCTTCGGCGACGGTGCGGCCGCGCACCGAGATGCCCGCCGTCACGACCGTTTCGGGGTCGCCTGAGATCAGCGGGTGCCACCAGGCGAGGCCGCGGCCCTCGGCGAGGCGGCGGTAGGCGCAGCTGGTCGGGATCCACTCGATCTCGGTGACGTTCTGCGGCGTCAGCTTGATGCAGTCCTGCACCTTGGCCTGCCGGTTGGGGTAGTCCGAGCAGCGGCAGGTGTCACCGTTGAGCAGGCGGCAGCGCACGTCGGAGTTGTAGATTTCGCCCGTGTCCTCGTCCTCGAGCTTCATCAGGCAGCAGCGGCCGCAGCCGTCGCAGAGGGCCTCCCACTCCGCCTCGGTCATCTCTTCGAGCGATTTGTCGTCCCAAAAGGCCATATGTTTGCCGCCGTTCAAGGGGATTTCACTTGTCCATGGCAACTGAGCTAGTCTAGCTCGCGTTACAGTGTGCCCGGAGCGTCCTTTGCAGGATCCCTTCTATCACAAGGAAAAGCGGCGCAAGAAAGCCCGCATGCTCGAGGCCGATGCCTGGCTCGACAGCGCCCTGTTCGAGTTCTGGCACGCCCTCGGCCGCGGCTACCGACGCATCGAGGACTTCTTCCACACCTTCCGCCTGCGCGGAATCCGGCGGTTTTTCGTCGAAATCCTCTCGGACGGCGCGTCGTTTACGGCCATCGGCGCGGTGCTGATGCTGGCGCTGGCGCTGCCCGCCTTCGACGCCACGGCCTCGGGCAAGATCAACAATGCCGACGAGATCTCGGTCATCTTCCTCGATCGCTACGGCAACGAGATCGGCCGCCGCGGCATCCGCTCCGACGATTCCTATCCCCTCGACAAGCTCCCCGACTATTTCGTCAAGGCCGCCCTCGCCACCGAAGACCGGCGCTTTTACGACCATTTCGGCGTCGATGTGGTGGGCACGCTGCGTGCGCTGGTCAACAATTATTCGGGCGACAACGGCACGCAGGGCGGTTCGTCCATCACCCAGCAGCTCGCCAAGAACCTGTTCCTCTCCAACGAGCGGACCTGGGAGCGCAAGATCAAGGAAGCCTTCCTCGCCGTCTGGCTCGAATGGCACTATTCCAAGGACGAAATCCTCAAGCTCTATCTCGACCGCGCCTATATGGGCGGCGGCAATTTCGGCGCCGCCGCGGCCGCCGAATATTATTTCGGCAAGAAGATCACGGACGTCACTCTCGCCGAGGCGGCGATGCTCGCGGGCCTGTTCAAGGCGCCCACCAATTACGCCCCCACCGTCGACCTCGCCGCGGCGCGCGGCCGCGCCAATCTCGTGCTTTCCAATCTCGTCGACGCCGGCTTCATGACCGAGGGCCAGGTGGCCGCTGCGCGCCGCAATCCGGCAACGCCCATCGACCACTCCTCGACGATCAACTCGCCCGACTACTTCCTCGACTACGCATTCCAGGAGATGCAGCCGCTGATCGCCGAGAGCCGCGCGACCAGTTTCACGGTGCGCACCACCGTCGATCCTGTCCTCCAGTCCTATGCCGAGGACGCCATCAATTCGGTGCTGCGCGAGCAGGGTGAGCAGTATGACGTGTCGCAGGGCGCCATGATCGTCACCGAGCCCAATGGCGCCATCCGGGCCATGGTGGGCGGCACCGACTACGGCAAGAGCCAGTTCAACCGCGCGACCTCGTCGCTGCGCCAGCCCGGGTCGGCGTTCAAGCCTTTCGTCTATTCCGAGGCCATCGAGGCGCTCGATCTCAAGCCCGACTCTATCGTCAGCGGCGCCTCACGCTGCATCGGCGATTGGTGCCCGCGCAACTATTCGGGGAATTCAGTGGGCAAGATCAGTCTCATCAATGCCTTCGCGCAGTCCATCAACACAGTGCCGGTGAACCTGTCGATCCAGACCGGCCGGCAGCCCATCGCCGACCTCGCACACAGGATGGGCGTCAAGACCGATTTCGAGGTCACGCGCTCGCTGGCGCTGGGCGCCGCTTCGCTCACCGTGCTCGACATGGTCAATGGCTACAACGTGCTTGCCAATGACGGACTGTCGACGCCATCCTTCGGCATTACCCGCATCACCACGGCGCGCGGCGACGTGGTGTGGGAGCAGGATATGGGCGCGCCGCGCGAGCGCGTTCTCGCCGAGCAGACCGTCATCTACATGCACCAGATGATGCGCGCCGTGGTGACCAGCGGCACCGGCCGCCGCGCCAATGTCGAGGGCGTCCCCGCCCTCGGCAAGACCGGCACCACCAGCGACTATCGCGACGCGTGGTTCTGCGGATTCACCGGGAACTATGTCGCTGCGGTCTGGCTGGGCAATGACGACTATCACAAGACCAAGACCCTCACCGGCGGCCTGCTTCCGGCCATCGCCTGGCAGAAATTCATGGCCTATGCACACACCAATATCGAGGTTAAGCCGGTCCTCGGAATCGACTTCGAGCCCAAGCCCTTCGTGGTGGCCGATGCGGAAGGCGGCGACGGCGCCGTGCAGGCCGAGCGGCCGCCGACGCTGAAGCCGGCGGCCGCCATCAAGCTGCTCGATCTTGCCGATGCGCTCGAAGCCACGCTCAACTCGGTCGGGGCCGGCGCGCTGGTTGCCGCGCTGGCCGTCACGGCCGCCCCCGCTGCCGGAACGCGTTAGCCGTTGCGGTTTCTGGTCAATCTCCTGCTGATGCTTGCCATCGCCCTGGGCGTCGGCTTCGGGCTGTCCTGGTATGCGCTCAGCGATGGCCGTCTGTTCGGTGCCACGCAGTACGGACCGTGGGTCACCTGGGCGCGCGCCGGCTCGCCCTCGCCCGATCCCTATACGCGCGCCTTCATCACCCGCAACGCGGCGCTGCAACTCGGCCAGGCCGAGGGCCTCACCCTCGTCGCCACCACCGACAGCGACGGGCGCCGCCTCGATCGTGCCTGCCGCTACCGCGTCGATGGCCGCACGCCGACCTCGACCTTCTGGACGCTCATCCCGGTCGACGACTCCAACGCAACCATTGCCCGCCCCGAGGGCCCGCCCGGCTTTCACAGCAATCGCATCGCGCGCGCCAATGATGGCTCGATGCAGCTCTATTTCAGCAAGACGCTCGCCCCTCTCAACTGGATCGAGCTCACGGGAAATGGGTCGTTCAGTCTCGTGCTCACCCTCTACGACACGGTTGTCTTTTCGGGTGTCGGCGCGAGCGAGGCCACCACGCTGCCTTCCATCATCAGGGAAACGTGCTGATGGTGCGCACCCTGCTTTACCTTCTGGGCGGTGTGCTGCTGGGCCTCGTCGTCCACATAGTCGTCATTCTTATCCTGCCGCGCATTGCCGAGAATCCGGCCTATACCCGCGTCGCGGCCATCGAGGCGCTCAACAGGACGACGCTGATCGCGGTTCCCGGCCCCGGCGAGCCCAATCCCCTGCAGCTCGATCCAGCCATGAGCTATGCGCTGTGCAAGCTTGATCTCGCGGCTGGGCCTGGCGAGGTCACCGGCACGCTGCCCCTCGCCTATTGGTCGGTCGCCGTCTACGATCACGCTGGAGCGGTGCTCTACAGCACCACCAATCGCGACGGCATCGGCCAGACACTCGATCTCGGCATCTTCGACTCGGCCCAGACGCGACTGCTCGCCGAGCAGAAGATCGACATCTCGCCCGGACTGCTCATCGTCGAGGCGCGCACCGACGAGGTCTTCGTCATCGTCAGGCTTGCCCCGCCGCACCCGTCGATGCGCGGCCGCTACGAGGCGCAGCTTGGGCGCCTCGCCTGCCGCAACATCGCTATTTGAGATAGGGACCCTCGTCCGGCACCGATTTGAGCACGCGCGCTCGGATCGCCGTCTCGCCGTGCTGGCGCTGCGCTGCGATATCCCCGCAGAAATCGCCGCGCCGGGCCGCGTCCACCCAAACGGCAAGTTCGCTCAACCGCGCATTGACCGCGATCGCCTCCTGGTGCGGCGTCTCCACCAGAAGATGGTCGAGCGCGTAGGAATACGAATCGTACCGATAGATCACCGAACGCGCAAACCAGCCGATCACCACCTGGTTCTCCGCCTGCCGCTTCCTCGCATCGACGGCGACCTTGTCCTCCAGCCCGGTGAGCTGGTTGGATGCGAGTCCGCGCTGGCGGTCGAGCTCGAGCACGGCGCATACCGACGCAAAGGCCGCCGGCATCATGCCGAGGTCGGCGATTACGTCCTCCTCGATCCGCGCGTAACGCACGCGCGAGGACGCGAAACGCGTGCCGTGCAGCCAGTCGTAATAGCGGCGCGTCTTGAGCGGCCGGTTGCCGATGGGCACGATCCGGGTGCGCTGGAGCTCCACTGTGACGTCGCCGAACCAGTCATAGGCGTGGGGCGCCACGAGATAGCGCCACACCCGGTCGCGCATTTCGATCTCCTGGTCGGCGAGATTGAAGGCCGAGCCATGCGACAGCGCGTTGCCGATGGCGGGCATCATCTCGTCGTTGAGCACACTGCGCTCGGCGCGGCCCAGATCGCCCACCGGCCGCGCACAGGCGCTCACTGTCAGCAGCGCGAGGATGACGAGGGCTCCAGGGAGCGGCAGCCTACCCACGTTTGCGCTTGCCACCCGAGGTTGCGGTGGGCTTGGGCGGCGTCGCGCCGGTCTGGCGCTCATAGCGCACGCCGGTGAAGATCAGCACCTGGCCGGCTGCCCCGCCGCCCTCGCGCGGCGCCGAGCTTCCCTTCCCTCGGCTTTCGAACTGCACCAGCTTGCCCACGATGGCCTCCACAAATCAGGGCGACGCTTCTTTCCCCAGTTGGAACATTAAGGAAGGGGTAAGGTTAACAGTCTGCTAACGATTGCTGGGAAATAGATGGGGCCATCGACCAACGAGCCCTCCCACCGATTCCGATGCTCGGCTTCCAGCCTTACGAAACCTTCCAGCTCCTCATCGAAACCGGCGGCATCGACCGGACCAACACGCTGCTGATCGCCGCCTGCGACGCCTATGCGCGGCGCGGCCGCGCCACGGCACAGGAGACAGCGCAGTTCCACACGCTCGCCGCACGGCTCTTTCCCGCCGCCGCCCCTTCGGCCCGCGCGAAGGCGGCCGCCGCGCTCGGTCGTTCCGAGAGTCTTTCGCCCGAGCTCGAAGAGCTGATCGTCGCCAATATCGGCGACGATCTCGCAGATTTCCTCGTGAGCGCCCCGAAACTGTCCGAAGCCTCGATGCTCAAGGTCATCAGCACCGAGGACGTGGCGAGCGCCGCCGCACTCGCCCGCCGCGCCGACCTCACCAATGTCGTCCTCGCGCGGCTCTTCCAGATGAACAGCCGCAAGGTCTATCGCGCGCTCGCCACCAACACGACCATTGCGCCCAAGGGTCCGTACCTCGCGGCCCTCGCCCGGTCGGCACAGATGGATCACCAGGTCGCGTGGTCGCTGGCGGCACGGGACGATTTCGACGCCGCGCTCCTGGCGCCCGCCTTCTTCGATCTCACAGAAAGCGATCGCATCAAGGTCATCCGGGCCTTCGCCATGCGCGCGACTCCGGCCGCGCCGATCAAGCGCACGCTCGAGCAGCTATCGGTTGCCACCGAAGAGCTTACTCGCGCGCTCATGAAGCTCTTCACCGAGAACCGCCGTCCCGAGGTGACCCGCCTGCTCCACCAGATCACCGGCCTCGACGAGGTCCGCTGCGGGCAGATCGCGCACGACACCTCCGGCGCCGCGCTCTTCGTCGTGCTCCGCGCCTTCGGCTGCAGCGCCTATGACGGGCTCAAGGTGCTGATCCACGCTACGGCGCACGATGGCGAGCGCTCCGGCGCGCTCGGAACGTTCTCCAAGCTGTTCGAAGCGGTTAGCGTGGACGCGACGGCGTATCTCATGAGCGCCTGGCGCGGCGAAGTGAATCTGCTCGATCTGGGCAAGCCCGAATATCGTCCCTTCACCGAAACGCGCCGCTCGGCCGCCGCTGCCGCCGCCCAGGCCCCGAGCGCGCAGGTCGAGAGCACCATCGCGGCCCTCGCCCGCATCGGCATCCGGCAGGGGGTTGGTTAGCCGGCCACCATCGTCACGCCGGGATCGTCGCCCCGCATTTCGAGCGCCAGAACCCACAGGTCGGGGTCGAAATCCGCTTCGCGCGCAATGCGCTCGCGGATCGAAGCGGGGTTCGCGTGATCGAACCGGCGCACGAACAGCCGGTCTTCATCGCCCTCCTGGCGCGCGGTCGAGGGGGCTGGCGTCAGCAGCGACTGAGTACCATCGAGATGGTCGATCTCGACGAAGATCTGTCCCGCGATGGGGTCGCCCTTGCGGACCACCACGCAGATATTGCCGATATCGTTATGCCGCCGCACGAACGCGGCTGCCCACAGGTCGGAACGGATCATGTGATCTGGCTAATGGGTTTTGCGACGAATGCAAAGACACGCCGCGACAGAGACGCCCACCTCCACGCTCCGCCAAGAGGCAGGGCCTCGACAATAGGGAGGCGCCATGCCGCCTATCCTCCTCGGCGTGCGCCGACTGAATGAACAGGCGAACCCAGGCGGGTGGGACAGCCGCTTGCGCCGCCCTAGAGCACCGCTCCATTCTGCACGAGCAGATTGATTAGCTCAGGCGTCACCCGGCCGGTCACGTTGTAATTGTAGTAAACCTCGAAATTACGGATCGCCTTGGCGGTCGCCTCGCCAGCGACGCCGTCGATCTTGCCGTGCAGGAAGCCCAGGCTCGCAAGCCCACGCTGAATGGCGCTCACGACCTTGGGATCGGTCGACACCTTGGTGAGGTTGATCGGCGCGGTGATCACGTCGTCGGCCGCGGACGCTTCGGGTACGGGCGCGCGTACGGCGATCGTCTGCACTTCGCGGGTGGTGGGTCCCACGCCGGCTTCCGGCACCGGCGCCGGCGCGGCCTCAGGCGGCGAGGTCATTTCCAGGGTGGTAATGCCCTCGGCCTCCACCATGGGCTGCGGCTCCTCGGCGGTCGCGATCGTCGTCGGGGCGGGCTGCGTCGCGGCGGCCAGCGGTTCGGGCGCCGGCAAGGCTGCCGGCTCGTCGGCCAGCGACAGCGCGGGCGTCGTCTCCGTCTTGATCTCGGCGGTCACCGCGCGCGGCGGCTCCAGCGTTGCTTCCGCCTCGGTCTGGTGACCCAGCTCGGCGGTAATCGGTGTCTGCTTGATCAGCGCGACGATTTCCGGCGTCAGCTCGCCGGTCGCCTTCATGCCCATCGCCGCCTCGAACGTCTTGATGGCATGCGCCGTGCGCGGCCCGTAAAGCCCATCGACCTTGGCGTCGAACAGCTTGAACGCCGTGAGCTTGCGCTGGATCTCGAACACGTCCTCATTGCCGATCGGCTCGCTCGGAATCGGTTCGGCGGCCGCCGTCTCGACGCTTCCCGTCGTTTCGGGCGATGGTACGTCCAGCAATTGCACCGGCCGCTCGATCGGCATTACCGGCGCGGGTGCGACTTTGGCGGGCGTGTCGTCGAAGCTGCCGAACAGGGGCGCGGGATGCTGGCTCGTTTGATTGTAGAGGGCATTGGAGCCCGCCATCGCGCTCAGCGTCGTCAGCGCCGCGATCGCGGTATTGCGCAGCGGCGCGCGCATATAGAGGGTAATAATCCACTTCGCGGTGCGGCCGACCCCGGCTGCCACCGCATGACCGGCCTGGAACGGCAGGCCAGCGAATGCATCGACACTCATAACGCTCTTCTTACTTCGTCGGGCCATTCGGACTTACGCGCGACCGCCGGCTCACGCGGAGTGATTTGGGTCACCTCCGCAGTTTCCGCCCTTTTGGTTTCCGGACCGTTTAAGGGCAGCAGAACCGTCACAGTCGTCCCCTCGCCCGGGGTCGAGGCCGCCTTGAGCGTGCCGTCGTGCAAATCCACAAGGCCACGGACGATCGAGAGACCGAGCCCGGTCCCTTCGTAGCGCCGCGACAGCCCGTTCTGGACCTGGAAGAACGGTTCGCCGATCCGCTGCACGGCGTCGCCATCCATGCCGATGCCGCGGTCGGTGACCGAAATGTTGAGCAGGCTTGCCTGTCGCTTCATCGACACCGTCACCGCCCCGCCCTCATGGCTGAACTTGATGGCGTTCGACAACAGGTTGATCAGAACCTGCCGGCAGGCCCGCTCGTCCGCCACCACGGGCGGCAGCGTTGCCGGCAGATCGGCCGAGAGCGTGACCTTGCGTTCGCGTGCCAGCCCGTCGACCATCTTGAAGCACGGCTCGATCAGATTGGCCGGCTCGAAACTCTCGGTCATTAGCTCGAACTTGCCGGCCTCGAGGCGGCTCATGTCGAGCAGCATCTTGACGACGTCGAGCAAGTGGTGGCCGCTGCGATGGATGATGTCGGCATATTCCCGATGCGCCGGCGACAGCTCGCCCACCACCCCGCTCGTCATCATCTCCGAAAAACCCACAATGGCATTGAGCGGCGTGCGCAGCTCATGGCCGATCGTGGCGAGGAAGCGCGACTTGGCGTTACTGGCGTCCTCGGCAAGCCGGCGCGCCTCGCGCATTTCGGCGTCCTGGCGGTGCCGCTCGGTGACGTCGCGCAGCAGCGCCACCACTTCGTTGCGTGGTTCCCTCGATTCGGCGTCGAGCACCGGCGTCAGGCCGACCTCGACCCACACGAATTCGGGAATGCGGGCGGGCTGGTCCGGATCGTCGCGGCGCATGCGCACTTCGACCGTCCGCGACTTGCCGTCGTGGTTGGCGTCCGAGAACGCCGTCATATAGGTCGGACGGTCCAGCACGTGGATCCGTTCGATCAGGCCATTGCCCGAGAGCGCGTAGCGCGGGCAGCCGAACAGCTTTTCCGCCGACTTGCTGGTGAAGATGACGCTGCCGTCATTGGCAAAGCGCATCACCGCATCCTGCACATTCTCGACGAGGTGCCGGTAGGCGATCACCTGGCCGCGCTCATAGACGGCAAAGGCCGAGTTGAGCCGGCTTGCGGTGAAGGCCGTCACCAGCGCGGTGACAAGAAAGCTCATGCCGGAGATCAGCGCATATTCAGGGCGCGGCGCCTCGGGCCAGCTGATGAGGCCGAGCGTGCCGAGGCAACCGATGGCGATCACCGCCACCAGCAGCACCCAGGAGCGCTTCTTGACCGGCGTGCGCGTCAGCAGCGTCGCCTGCACCGGCGCGAGCAGCGCCATGGCGAGGCCGAAATCGACGATCTGCGGATCCACCAGCGTCAGCACCAGGCCGATCAGCAGCGTCGCATAGACCTGCCCGAACGCGGCGCGCTCATATTGTCCGCGCCGATGCAGCGCCAGGGTCGTGAAGCCCGCGCATAGCCCGATCGTCACGATCACGAACGGCATCAGCGCGCCCTGCACCAGCAGATAGAGCGCTGCCGGAATGGCGATCGCACTGGTTGCGATAATGATTCTGGAATTGGCCGCAAGGGTCTTGCGGCGCAGCGTTTCCGGCCGCCCGCGCTGGGCCTCGGAGGCGCCACCGGTCTCTCTGCCGAACAGAGAGTCGAAGAGGCTACGCATTACTAGATTCCGCTTCCCGGGACGCCGGTTGTTGTTGGTGGGTACCTTGTCCCCAAGGACCTAAGACACCCTTAAATGGAACCCGCCGGGGCCTCCTCCTCCCCGCTTTCCACCTCCCTGTTCCCGCGCTTTCTTGCGCTAGCGTAAACAATGGATTGACCACGTGGCCGAGCCCGCGGTGTCACCCTCTCCCGCGCAAAGGCAGGCTATAGGGCACCCACCTGCCGATAGATTCAATTTTATCGAATTTCCCACCCCTGGCTTAATCGGGGCCGCCTAGGCTCCTCATTCGAAACGGTTCTTTCCTGCCGTCCAGAGGTCGACGATGTTCGTTCTGCGCTCCGCGTTCTGGCTCACTGTTGGGTTCCTCCTGGTTGCGCCGCACGGCACCGATTTCGGGGCCGGCGCGACGGCGCTCCAGCAGCAGGCGGTCGAGGCGGGCATCAAGGCAGGCCAGCAGCTCATCGTTTCGCAAATTGCCGCCGACGGCCGCCTTCCCGGGCTCGTGGCCTCGGTGGCCGCCGCGTCGCCGGACGTCGCACCCACATCGTCGCCGGTCGCTGCCATTCTTCCCCGGCCGCGTCCGGCGTCACTGAGTTAAGCCAGGGGCACGCGTCGCTTCCCCGACGCAACTCCACCCATGCGTCCCTTGGCCTCTGCCGCAGATGCGCTGCCCCGCATCTGCGGCTTCTTTCATCGGCGCGCCCGGCATATTAGATAAAGGCATGCCCCATCCTGCCGCCTTCACCGATATTGCCGACAATCTCAGTTTTCTCGACGACTGGGAGGATCGCTACAAATACATCATCGAGCTCGGCCAGGCGCTGCCGCCCCTGCGCGATGACGAAAAGACCGCCGTCAACAAGGTCAATGGGTGCGTCTCGCAGGTCTGGCTGGTCACCGAACGCGAGGGCGACGCCCTCATCTATCGCGGCGAATCCGACGCCATGATCGTGCGCGGCCTCGCCGCCATCCTCATCGCGCTCTATTCCGGCCGGCCGGCCAGGGAAATCTCGGAAACCGACGCCATCGCGCTGTTCGATGAGTTGGGCCTGCGCGAGCACCTCTCCACCCAACGCTCCAACGGCCTCGTTGCGATGGTCAACCGGATCCGCTCGGAAGCAAGGGCAGTCGCCGCCTAAATCTGCATCCGGGGCCGCTCGCCATCCATCCAGCCGCGCGGCGGAAGGCGAGTCTTTCCAACCGCATAGGGCCCGAAGCCGAAGTGTCGGGCGAGTTGTTCGAGCCCGATCCGCAGCACCAGCTTGGCGCTGCGGCGGGGCCAGCCGCGATCGCGTTCGACCTCCTGCAAGCCCTTGAGCCAGCCGCACACGTCGATGACGACGCCTGCGCAATCGGCCGGTAACGCTCGATGGATGGCATCGAGGGCGCGGCGCGCATCGACCGCCATGTCCGAAAGGTCGCCGGCGCGGCTGCGCGCTCCGCCCGCCGGGGCGCCCGAATAGTTCATCGTCACACGCGGCTGCAGCCGGCTGCGCTCGACCAGCAAGCGGACGCGTTCGCCCGCCTCGACGTGGTGCGGCTCAAGGTAAGCGTTCTTTCCAGCCGCGAGGCGCGTCAGCGGGCTCTCGGCCAGATTTGTCTGCCGGCCCTCGCCGTCGACCATGTCCAGGCGATGCCGCGCCCCGAAATCACGCGGCATGGCGCATGTCCGAGTGACGCACTTCGTCGAGCCGGGCCTCTATTCGCGCGATTTGGGCCTCGAGCCGCGGATCGTCGCGATGGTCCTCGATCGCCTGCACGGCATGGGCCACCGTGGTGCGGTCACGCTGGAACAGGTCCGCGACGATGTCCTGTGGGCGCTCGAGCAAGACATGCGCGAGGTAGATCGCGAGCTGCCTTGCCGCTGCCGCGCGGCCAGAGCCGCGCGAGCGGCGCAACATGCTCGTCATCGATACGCGGCGCTCCTGCGCCACCAATTGCGTGAGTTGAAAGACCTCCGGATCGCCCCTCAGCTTCTGAAACCGCAGCCGGCCGCCCGGCCCCCAATGCAAAACTCCCAAATGCATGGCCTCACCCGATATAGGAAGTCCGCCGCGCGGGGATAACTTTTCCACATGAGCGTAAAAACGAACACGGCGCCAAAGGGTTGGCGCCGCATTCTCATCGAAATTGGAGGTTGGCTACTTGCTGGCCTTGCGGCCCAGGCCATTGTCCTTGGCGAGACGCGAACGCGTGGCCGAGTAATTCGGCGCGACCATCGGATAGTCCGCCGGCAAACCCCACTTCTCGCGGTACTCCTCGGGCGACAAATTGTAGTGCGTCCGCAGGTGCCGCTTGAGAGATTTGAACTTCTTGCCGTCTTCGAGGCAGACGATGTAATCGGCCGCCACCGATTTCTTGATCGCCACCGCCGGCCGCAGCTCCTCGGCCGGCTCGGGGGTAGTGTTGGAGCGAAGGCCCCGCAACGCTGAGTGAACGTCCGCGATCAGCCGTGGTAGATCGGTGACGCTCAGGGCATTGTGGCTGACATATGCGCTCACGATCTCAGTGCTGAGATCGATGAGATCGTTGTCACCCGCAAAGGCAGCGCCGTTCTCGTCAGTCATTTCGTTTCCTTTTCTTTTCGTACGTCAGCAAGGTGGGCGCGACCCTGCTAGTTCCGATTCTGTAGGTCGGGACCCGTCCGATTGCAACTTACGATTCGATGTATGCACCGCGACAAATGCTACTTGAGCGGTCCTATTAGTGCTCAGTGATTGATGTCGTACTCGTGAATACTGGTCCGCGCATCGGGATTTGTACCCGCTTTCAGCGCCGAACGGGCCAGAAGATGGGCCGAAACCGGGCTCGTGAAGATCAGGAACATGAATCCCAGGACGCAGCGGATGGCGATCGCCCAGTCGGCGGCGGCGAAGGCCACGGCCAGCAGGATCAGGCCGGCACCCAGCGGGCCTGCCTTGGAAGCGGCATGGAGCCGCGTATAGACATCGGGAAATCGCAGGATGCCGAGCGCGGCTACGGCGCTGAGCAGCGATCCGACCAGCAGCAGAGCGGCCGCCACGTAGATCATCGGCGTCTCCGCGACAGCAGGTAGCGCGAGAAGGCGATGGTGCTGAGGAAGCCGACCAGGGCGACGGCGATGGCGATGTCGGCGTAGAGGGTTTGTCCGCTCGCCACCGCGAACAGTCCAATTGTCCCCACTGCGAGCACGGTGATCGTATCGAGCCCGAGGATGCGGTCCGCGAGGGTGGGCCCACGGATAATTCTCACGATGGCGCCCAGCATGGCGAGGCCGAGCAGCACGAAGCAGATGGTGGTGACGGTTTCGATCATCTGAGCACGTGCAGGATTTTCGTTTCGAAGCCGGCGGCGATATCACCGATGAGCGCCTCCTTGGAGGCGATGTCGATGGCGTGGATGTAGAGCGTCTTGCGGTCGTCGGACACGTCGATGCTGAGTGTCCCGGGGGTGAGCGTGATCATGTTTGCAAGGAGCGTGATCTGTGCGTCGGTGGTGACGGTCAGTGGATAGGCGATGATCGCGGGGCGGATGGAGATCCTCGGCTGCACGGCAAGCCAGGCAACCCTGAGCGCGCTCAGGATCAGCTCCTTGACGAACAGCGCAATGAGCGAAAGCCACCTCATGGTCCCAGTCCTACCGATGCGATGTAGCGGATGGGGTCGAGCAGATCCTGCGCAGCGATCCGCGCCGCCTCGATCAGCACGGCCGGCGCAAGCCCGAGGGCCACGATGACGGCGGTGAGGAGCCAGGCTGCGATGGCGGGTGAGGTCGGCAACACCGCCCTTTCAGCCGAGTCGCGCCAGAAAATGTGGGACCACAATCGCGTGCCGGCGATGAGGGTGAGAAGGGCGTTGATGAGGACGACGAAGAGCGGAAGCCAGGCGGAGGCGCCTGCAAACCCCTGCAGAAGCAGGAGCTTGGGCCAGAAGCCGAGGAACGGCGGTACACCGGAGATCGCAAGAACGAGGACAAAGAACAGCACCGATAGCGCAGAGTTTCTCGCGTAGAGCCCCCGCATGCGGCGCGTATCGACCTCGCCCGTCGCGCGCTCGACGAGACCCGCCACGAGGTAGAGGCAGGTCAGAGTCAGGATGGCGTGAACACCGTAGGCGACGCTGCCAGCGACCGCGGCCAGCTCGACGCCGGGGACGCTGAGCAGCATCAGGCCAACGCCGCCGATGAGCATGAAGCCGATGGCCCGGCGGAGGTTCGTCTCGGCGGTAGCCGACAGCGGCCCGAGGATGGCGGTGGCAATCGCGACGGCGAGCAGCACCGAGGCCAGATGCTCGCGCGCCGCCGGCAGCAGCATGATCAGCGTACGCAGCAGTGCGTAGACGGCAACCTTGGTGAGCAGTCCGCCCATCAGCGCGGAGAGCGCCGGCGGCGGCGCATGATAGGCGGCCGGCAGCCACGCATTCACCGGGAACACTGCCGCCTTCATGCCGAAGGCAAGCGTGAACAGGGCTGCGATGGCGGTGAGCGGGGCGGCATCGGCTCGGGCCGCGGCGCCGACGATGTCGGCCATGTTGAGCGTGCCGATCAGGCCGTAGAGCAGCCCCAGCGCCATCAGGAACAGCGTGGTCGCGAGGAAGTTGAGGATCCCGTATTTGACCGCCGCGTCGAGCTGCAGCGGATGGCCCGCGAGGACGATCAAACCGAACGAGGCGATCAGCATCACCTCGAACCACACATAGAGGTTGAACAGGTCGCCGGTGAGGAAGGCGCCGCTGACGCCGGCGAGCAGCAGCAGGACGAGCGGATAGACGCCGTCGCGCATCGCCGATTCAGGACGATCGCCCTCGAGATAGACGACGACCAGCAGCGCGGCGACGGCGGCAGCGAGGGCGAAGCTCACGCCCATCAGGTCGGCGGTGAAGCTGATGCCGAAGGGCGGCAGCCACCCGCCCATCGTCATCGTCAGGGGGCCGCCCTGCAGCACCCGGTTGAACAGTATCGCGTCGCAGAGCAGCACCGCGAGGACCACGGCCAGCGTCACCCACAATTGCACGCGCAGCAGGCTGCGCAGCATCAGCAACGCGCCCGCGCACATCAGGCACAGCACCACGGGCAAAATGATCGCCCAGTCGGCCAGCGGTGTTGCGTGCTCGATCACCGCTAGTACTCCAGCGGTGGCCGCGGCTCGCCTTCGGGCTCGGCGAGGCGCATGCGATCGGTGTCGTCGGCATCCATCTCCTGATAGGCGCGGAAGGCGAGGACGATCAGGAATGCAAACATGGCAAAGCCGATGACGATGGCGGTGAGGATCAGCGCCTGCGGCAGCGGGTTGGCGAAGGAGCCCGCCGGTGTCGTGGCGCCGGCTGGCACGATCGGCGGCGTCGCGCTGGTGAGTCGGCCAGACACGAAGATCAGCAGGTTCACCCCATTGCCCAGAACGACGATCCCGAGCAGCACCCGCACCAGGGCGCGCGACAGCATAAGATAGGCCGCGACAGCAATGAACAGACCGACGAGCAGCGCGATGACAGGTTCCATCAGGCGTCACCTCCGCCGTCTTCGAGCGCGAGAATGACCGCTGTCAGGGTGCCGAAGACCACGAAATAGACGCCCACGTCGAACGCGCCGGGCACGCCGAAGGCATGGCCGGGCAACCAGAGTGCGGTCATGAATGGCGTCCCGAAGACCATCGAGATAAGGCCGACCGCGCCGGCCAGCACGACTCCGAAGCCGGCGAAGGCGATGGGGTTGAAACGCAGCAGCCGGCGCACCGCGCCGACGCCGTGCGCCATGCCATAAACCGCGGCGGCCGACGCGGCGATCAGCCCGCCGATGAAGCCGCCGCCGGGATCGTTGTGGCCGCGCAGCAGGATGATGATCGAGAACAGGATCATCGCGACGGCGATCAGCGGCGCCATGGTGCGAAAGATCAGCGTGTTCATGCCGCCACCACCCGGCGCCGTCGCCCGCGCTTCGCAGTGACAGCGGTCGCGGGCCGCTTGTGCTGACGGCGCAGCAGGGCGAGCGCGGCGATGCCGGCCGTCATCACGACCGAGATTTCACCCAGCGTGTCGAGGCCCCGATAGTCGACAAGGATGACGTTGACGATGTTGTGTCCGTGGGCGATCTCGACGCTGGTCCTGGCGAAGAACTCGCTGAGCCGCCCGTCGAAGACGCCCTGCAGCACGCGCAACAGCAGCACCGAAATTGCCGTCCCGATCAGCAACGCCAGCAGACCGTCACGCGCAAACTCCTCGAAGGGCCTGGGATCCTGCGCCGAAAGGCGCAGCCGGGTCATGACCAGTGCCAGGATCACGACCGACAACGTCTCCACCATCAACTGGGTGAAGGCGAGGTCGGGCGCGCCGAACAGCATGAAGATCAGCGCTACCGCGAGGCCCTGT
Organism: uncultured Devosia sp.; assembly: GCA_964487765.1. Lineage (GTDB taxonomy): Bacteria > Pseudomonadota > Alphaproteobacteria > Rhizobiales > Devosiaceae > Devosia_A. The sequence continues at coordinate 19,986 of CAZASR010000026.1, forward strand.
ACGCCGAGCGCAATGACGGCGCCGAGGCGAGTGCGAGCGGCCACCACCATGCCGACGCCGATGGCCGCCATTGCCACAGCGCCCCATTCGTAGAACATCGTCCTGCCGAGGACGGGGAAGGTCGGCCAGTCGTTCATCGTCCACAGCGGCGTCACCAGCATCAAGGCGAGGCAGGCGAAGGTGATGACGACGTAGATTTCGAGCCGGCCGTTATGGAACGTCCGGGTCCAGCCGCCGGCGAAGGCTATGATTCCGAACATCGCCTGGTCGAAGCCGCGATCCCACGTCCAGACGGCGCGCTCCGAAATGGAACGGTCGAGTTCCTCCTCCACCTCGGGCGCATTGGCGTCGGCAGGAACCGGCTTTGCCGTTCGAGGCTGCGCCCGCGTCCGCACGAGCATTCCACGGCGCGACGGAATGACGGCGCCGAGCGTTGTGCGTATCCAGTCGAGCCGCAGATAGACGACGATCGCGATGAGCCATGTCGCCAGCGACAGCCATACGGGCAGCGTCCCGAAATCGACCGCGAAGCCCAGATGGCTCTCGATCGGAACGCCGGCGATGCTTGCCGCCATCGGGGCCAGCAGCAGCTCGCCATAGCTCGAAACGGCAAACAGCACGGCGAGGCCGGCAAGGCCGAACAGGGCCGGCCCGATCCACAAGGCGAAGCTGCCTTCGTGCGGGGCCAGCGGCGTCGGCTTCAGTGCCCCCATGAACGGCCGGATCATGATGGCGAGGCCAACGGCACCGAGCAGGGCATTGCCCACGACCATCGCCACGACCAGCACGATACCCGGCACGTCGCCATAGGTCAGCGCCGCATACATCTCCTCCTTGGCGAGATAGCCGAGCAGCGGCGGGATACCGAACATCGAAAGGCCCGCCAGCGCCGCGCAGATGAAGCTGATCGTGAGGCTGTCGCGCAAGCCGCCGAGTGCGGTGATGTCGCGCGTCCCGGTGCCGTGATCGATGATGCCGGTGACCAGGAAGAGCGCAGCCTTGTAGAGCGCGTGGGCGACGAAATAGGAAGCGACAGCCATTGCTGCCGCCCCGCCACCGATGCCGAGCAGCAACACGAGGAGACCGAGCGAGGCAATCGTGGTGTGCGCCAGCATCTGCTTGAGGTCGGTCTGGCGCAGCGACACGACGGCGCCCCACAGCAGCGTGAAGGCACCAACGGTGCACAGCAGCCCCTGCCATTGCGGCGTTCCGGCCAGCAGCGGCGACGTGCGTGCCAGCAGATAGACGCCGGCCTGCACCATGGTGGCCGAGTGCAGATAGGCGGATACCGGGGTCGGCGCCTCCATGGCATTGGGGAGCCAGAAGTGGCACGGCCACTGCGCGGATTTGGTGAAGGCGGCGACGGCGATGAAGCCCAGCACCCACGGATAGAACGTCCCCGCCTCGCGCAGGCTCGGCGAGGTGGCGAGCTCGGATATCGTCCAGGTGCCGGCGATATGATGCAGCAGCACGCCCCCTGCCATCAGCGACAGCCCGCCGATCGCGGTGACGATGATCGCCTGGATGGCGCCGCGCCGCGCCGCTTCGCGCTCATGGTCGAAGCCGATGAGAAGGAACGAGGTGACGCTCGTCAGCTCCCAGAAGACGAACAGCCCGACGAGGCTGTCGGTCAACACCAGCCCCAGCATCGCCCCCATGAACAGCAGCATGAAGGCGAGGAAGCGCCCGCGATGGGGATGGTCGTGCAGATAAGACGCCGAGTAGAGCACGATGAACGCGCCGATCCCGGTGATCGCCAGCGCGAAGACGAGACCGAGACCGTCGATCAGGAAGGAGAGCTGCAGATCGAGTGCCGGCACCCAGTCGATCGCGATGCGGAACGGATGGCCGGCCGCAACATCGGCGAGGGTCGTCAGCAGGGCCACGAACAGCGCCGCCGGAACCAGCGCCAGCGCCCACCCCGCCGCATTCCCCCCATGCTTGGCCAGCAGCGGCGCCAGCACCGCGGCGCCGAAGGGCGACAACAGCAGCGCGGTGGCAAAGAGGTCGAAGCTGACAGTCAAGGTGGGTCCCGGGATTCGGCGGGGGAAGATTACCGGTGGAGCCCGGGAATGCCAGCAATTTTGGCGAGCCCTCCACCGCGCCCCGATCTTCCGTGCTATGTGGCGCCCATGACCGATACCAGTGTGCCCCCCGCTCCCCCCATCGCCGAACGCCGGCAACATGCCATCACCCAGCACGGCGTCACGCGCCAGGACCCCTATGCCTGGCTCAGGGCCGACAACTGGCAGGAGGTGATGCAGGCGCCCGACAAGCTGCCGGACGACATCCGCAGCTATCTCGAGGCTGAGAACCGCTATTTCGCGGCCAGCTTCGAGACGCCCCACGCCGGGCTGATCGACGCGATCTACCGCGAAATCCGCGGGCGCATCAAAGAAGACGAGAGCGACCTGCCCGATCCCGACGGACCGTGGGCCTATAATTCGCGCATGGAAGAGGGCAGGCAATATCCCCTGATCGTCCGTACACCGCGCAACGGCGGCGAGGAGACCGTGCTGCTCGACTGCAATATCGAGGCCGGCGGGGGCTATTTCGGCTTCGGCGGCGCCGGCCATTCGCCCGACCACGCGCTGCTCGCCTGGGCGGCCGACCGGCAGGGCTCGGAGTTCTACACCATCCATATCCGCGACATCGCGACCGGCAAGGACACCGGCGAGGTGATCGTCGACGCCGGGGACAGCGGCACCTGGGCACCCGATGGAACCGCGCTCTACTACACGGAGCTCGATGAAAGCCATCGGCCCTTCCGGGTGCGACGGCACGTCATCGGCACCCCGCAAAGTGCCGATACGATCGTCTATGAGGAGGCCGATGCGGGATTCTTCGTCGGGGTCGGCGAGACGCTGAGCCGGCGCTACATCGTCATCGACGTGCACGACCACCAGACGTCGGAGCTGTGGCTCATCGGCGACGGCAGCCTCGACCCGCGGCTGGTTTCGGCGCGCAAGAGCGAGCGCGAATACGATGCCGAGGAGCGCGGCGGACGGCTCTACATGCTCACCAACGCCGATGGCGCGGAGGACTTCAAGATCGTCACCGCTCCGGTCGAGGCGCCGGACGCCGAGAACTGGACCGATCTCGTGCCGCACAGCCCGGGCGTGTTGATCCTCGACATGCTGCTGTTCGCCAACCATTTGGTGCGGCTCGAGCGACACGAAGGGTTGCCGCGGATCGTCGTGCGCGACCTCCGTGACGATCGCGAATGGACCGTGGCGTTCGAGGAGGAAGCCTATTCGCTCGGCATGTCTGCGGGCTACGAGTTCGACGCGCCGACCTTCCGCATGACCTATTCGTCGCCGACCACGCCGCAACGCAGTTACGACATCGATCTCGAGACCGGCGCGCGCACCCTGCGCAAGGAGCAGGTGGTGCCGAGCGGGCATGATCCCGCCGACTACGTTACGCGCCGCATCTTCGCCGGAGCGGCGGACGGCGCGCGCATCCCCATCACGCTGCTCTATCGCAGGACGACGCCGATCGACGGCACCGCCCCTGCTCTGCTCTATGGCTACGGCGCCTACGGCATGTCGATGCCGGCGTCTTTCTCGGTGTCGGTGCTGTCGCTTGTCGATCGCGGCATGGTCTATGCGATCGCCCATATACGCGGCGGTATGGAGAAGGGCTATGCTTGGTACCGACACGGCCGCGGCGAGCACAAGACCAACAGCTTCACCGATTTCATCGCCTGCGCGGAGACGCTGATCGCCGAGGGTTATGCAGCGCCCGAAAGGATTGTTGCCGAGGGCGGATCGGCGGGCGGCATGCTAATGGGCGCCGTCACCAACATGCGGCCCGAGCTATGGGCCGGGGTGCTGGCCATGGTGCCCTTCGTCGACGTGCTGAACACGATGAGCGACGACACCCTGCCGCTCACCCCGCCCGAATGGCCCGAATGGGGCAATCCGATCGCCTCCGCGGAGGATTTCCGGCGCATCGCGGCCTATTCGCCCTATGATCAGGTCTCCGCCCGGAACTATCCGCCGATCCTGGCGCTGGCGGGGCTCACCGATCCGCGGGTGACCTATTGGGAGCCGGCCAAGTGGGTCGCGAAACTGCGCGCCACCAGGACCGACAGCAACCCGCTCTATCTCAAGACGCATATGGAGGCGGGCCATTCGGGCGCGTCGGGTCGCTTCGAGCGGATCAGGGAGACGGCCCTTGGCTATGCCTTTGCGCTCTCCTGCGTAGGATTGGCATAACCTACCGGAAAGGTCGGTTGGCGTGGCAGGTCAAAAGGCCTATATCCGTCGGCGACGCCGGTTCCGGCTCGCAAAATCAATAAGTTGGAGCACCCCCATGGCACTCACCCTCCCCGAGCTTCCGTATTCCTACGACGCCCTCCAACCCTATATGTCCAAAGAGACGCTGGAGTTTCACCACGACAAGCATCACCAGGCCTATGTCACGAACGGCAACAAGCTGCTCGAGGGCAAGGGGCTTGA
>CAZASR010000027.1:0-23176 GCA_964487765.1 uncultured Devosia sp.
CGCGTCCGGTCGCTCCTTTTCGATGATTTTGGCAACGACCTCAGGGGTGATCGGCTCCATATAGGTCGCGTCCGCCAGGTCCGGGTCGGTCATGATGGTCGCCGGATTGGAGTTGACGAGGATGATCCGGTAGCCCTCCTCTTTGAGCGCCTTGCACGCCTGGGTGCCCGAATAGTCGAATTCGCAGGCCTGTCCGATGATGATGGGACCCGCACCGATGATGAGGATCGACTTGATATCGGTGCGTTTTGGCATGGGCTCGCTTCTTTACTGAGGGCACGCCGAAACACCGGGGAGGCCGGGCGGTTTCGTGCGAGGTCTGCAGGTTAAGGCGGCTCCTTAGCGGAGACGGAAGCGGAAGGGAAGGGTGCTGGTCGGCCCTATGCACGGGCCCCGGCCGATCTCGGACGGGAAAAATCGGAATCGGGGCTGCCCAGAACATAAGAGGAACCTTGCGCCGGTTGCAAATGGAGTGCGAAGGTTCGCAAAAGGGAAAACCGGAGTTCACTCATGTGCCGAAACATCAAGCCCCTGTTCAACTTCGAGCCGCCGGCGACCAAGAACGAGGTGCATGACGCCGCGCTGCAATTCGTGCGCAAGGTTTCGGGCTTCAACAAGCCGTCGCATGCCAACGAGGCAACCTTCTACGAAGCCGTGGAGGATATCGAGAAGGTGGTGCGCAAGATGCTGAAGTCGCTCGAGACCAATGCGCCGCCGAAGGACCGCGACGTGGTGGCGGCCAAGGCCCGGGAGCGGGCCAAGCTCCGCTTCCTGGAACGGGCGGCGGCCACGGTCAGCGCGTGAAGGTGATGCGCGAGGTGGTCTTTTCGCCGGACTTCTTTTCGACCAGCGCGAAATCGACCACCAGCGAGGTCGGCGAGATCGTCATGGTCGAGGTCGCGGTCCCGGCGAGGTTGCGGCTGGAGGTGCGGAACACAAGCCTGTCACCCTTGCGGATGCCCGGGACGGTACCGGTCCTGGAACGCGATTCATATTGCCCGGTCTTGTCGTTGTAGGAAATCGAGCCCGAGAAGGCCTGCTGCGCCATGTCGGGGATATTGCATCGGCCCTGGAACCTGGTGCTCTTGCCGCCGGCGGTGACGACGACCTTGCAGGCGATCGGCCCGGTGTTGGCGCCCTTGAGGTTGCCGCGTCCCGACCAGGTGTTACTGAGCTTCTGCAGGAACGCCGTTTCGGCGGGACCGGCAATGGCGGCAGGAGCGGGGGTGAGGGCGATCATCGCGGCGGCAATCGCCGCCAATGTGACAGTGCGGAACATCATTCGATCCTTGCATAGGCGCCCCGCTATCCCCGTATGGATCAATTGTGGCAAGGCGAGGGAGCCGTCGTAGTTAAGAACGGCGCCCGAAAGCGGCGGTTTCCGTCTCACCAATACGTGAGACACGCACCGGGGCCTTACGTTTCGGGCTCGGTGGTGAACAGGAGCGGGTAGCCCTCGGCCCGCGCCATGTCGGTCGCCCGCGTGGCCTTGTCCTCGGCGACTTCGCGGGTGAAGACGGCAACGACGCACGAGCCCTTCACATGCGCCGTGATCATCACCCGGTGGGCCTGATCCTCGCTCATGCGGAACTCGGCCTTGAGCACCCGCACCACGAACTCGCGCGGCGTGAAGTCGTCGTTGAGAAGCATGACCTTGTAGAGCGGCGGCCGCGCCGTCCTGGTCTTGCTGCGGGGTTTGGTCCTGGTGTCGCTGTCGGCCATCGGTTGCTCCGATGGATCAGCCTAGCACATCACAGGCCGGTGTTGGTGGCGTTCGCGGGAACGGCCACCACGCTCGTCGGTCCCATGCCCGGCGCCAGGCGCTGCGCCGCGAGGGCGGGAGGCACGGCATGCGGCCAAGGCTGACCCTCGGCCGGAATTGTGGGCTCGGGTTGCGGCACTTCGGTGGCGACGACTTCTGGCTCGGGCTCGGCCGAGGGCGGATCGAAGGAGTCGCTGGGCGACAGGCTCGGTGGGTCCGCGGAAATCTCAGGAAGGGGCGTGTCGTCGTCGTTGCTGAAGTCGTCGGCGAGGGTCGGTACCATCACGGGGCCGCTGGGGAGGGTGACGGCGCCGAAGCGTCCCGGCTCCTCGGACGGCGTCGTGGGGGCGAGGAGCGCTGAAGGCGAGGTAGATGGTGCGGTCGGCGCCGTCGCCCCCTCGCGGATCGGCTCGCCGGTCAGGATCGGCTGCAGCGTCTGCTCGGAAGACTCGAGCGATAACTCTGCTGCGGACGAGGCCGCCGATGACGAGGGGAGTTCGGCGTCGGCGGTGACGCTCGGGCTCGGGACCTCGGCAACCCGCACTGGCTCTTGTGATGCGTTGCGCAGGCTCCACACGATCAAGATCGCCGCGCCGGCCAGCGCCGCGTAAAGCCCGAAGCTGAGCACGCCGCTGAGGCCGAGCGCGAAACGGGAGAGGCCCGAAGGCTCCTCGTCCTCATACTCCTCCTCGATGGGCCGGAAGGCCGGCTTGATGCGGGGCGGCGGCGTTTGGCGCCGCCGTGGATTCCAGTCATCTCCGGCGGGCGGCAGACGATCGTCGTCGAAGGCGCTCCCCACCGCCGGCCGGGGCCCTGCCTCGGCAGCGGCGAAGGCCGGGATCCCGACTTCGTCCTCGCCATCGTCGCTTTTGTCCGCGCGGGGTGCCCGGGCGGAGCGCAGCGGGGCGATGACCTCGAGCTCGTCCTCGTCCAGCTCGTCCGGCCGTGGCCGCCGAACGTGAGCGATGACGGCGAAGACGGCCGCGATCAGCAGCAAGGCCGGCGGCACGATCAGCACGAGGTCGGTCGTGTGGTGCATCAGAAGGGCCGCACCGACCCAGGCGACCGCGCCGAGGAACAGGAACACGGCAGCGGCGAGCGGAACGGCAAGCGCGAGTGCGGCGCCGAAGACACCCAGATTGCCGATGACGAAGAGGCCGAAGCGGATCGCCTGTGCCTGGCGTTCGGCGGTGCCCCCCAAATCCGCGGCCACGTCCAGCCCGCCCAGCGCCAGGATCAGTGAAGCGACCAGGCCGGCCAGAACGCCAAATGCTAAGGCTGCAACACGCAAACGAGTCGCTCCGGCTGCACTAATGCCGCAGTCAGGCGATTAGCGGCGAATTCCGGCGCAAAATAGCAGCGGAGCGGGGGAAAACAAGGAAAAGCCCTGACATGATGAAGGCAGCAACCATTCCTGCCTACCCCGAATTCCTGTCGCGAATGATTGATGAAGGAGTCACCCATGGCAAACGTTCCCACGCTTACCCTCAACGATGGGAATACCATCCCGCAACTCGGTCTCGGCGTGTGGCAGGTCGATCCGGGGATCACGGCACGGGTCGTCCGCGACGGCATCGAGGCGGGCTATCGGCTGATCGACACGGCCGAGGGGTACCACAACGAGGAAGGCGTCGGCGAAGCAATCCGCGCGTCGGGGGTGCCGCGCGAGCACCTGTTCATCACCAGCAAGCTGCGCAATGGCGGCCACGCCCGCGACCTCGCGCTCAAGAGCTTCGACGAGAGCATGAAGAAGCTCGGGCTCGAGCAGATCGACATGTTCCTGATCCACTGGCCGGTACCGGCGCAGGACAAGTATGTCGAGGCGTGGAAGACCTTCATCGAGCTCAAGGAGCAGGGGCGCATCAAGTCGATCGGCGTCTCCAACTTCAACCAGGACCATCTCGAGCGGATCATCAAGGAAACCGGCGTCACGCCGGCGGTCAACCAGATCGAGCTCCACCCCTATTTCCCGCAGCTCGACAAGCGGGACTATCTGAAGGCGAACGGCATCCACATCGAGAGCTACAGCCCGCTCGGCTCGGGCGAGGTGCTCGAGGACGAAACGATCGGCAAGATCGGCGAGACGTACGGCAAGTCGATCGCGCAGGTGGTCCTGCGCTGGCAGGTCCAGCAAGGCAACATCGTCATCCCGAAGACCACCCACGCCGAGCGCATGCGCGAAAACATCGATGTGTTCGACTTCGAGCTGTCCGACGAGGACATGACGGCGATTTCGGGCCTCGACAAAGGTGAGGCCGGCCGCACCGGTGGAAACCCGGCGAAGAACAACGATACGTTCTAGGTGCGCTAAACCGGCGAGGATTTTCCTGGCCAGCGCTTTCACCTGCCGGAGGTCACGGGCCGAAAGCTGTCCGGCCGATCGACGCACTGCGAGAATGGTGTTTCCATTCGCCTCGTTGTACCCGCGTTTGGAAAGTATGAGAGCCGGGGGGCATTATCCGCGTCTGAACAGCATGTGGCTGGCGGCGAGGGCAGCGCCAGCGGAGATGAGGAGGCAGGCGAGCAGCAGGGAGTGGCTGTAGCGGGCGTAGCCGGCGAACACGAGAATTGCCGTCGAGAGCAGGGGCGCCGAATAGGCGGCGGCGCCCAGCACCTGGATGTCGCCATGCTTGACACCGACATCCCACACATAGAAGGCGAGCCCTACCGGCCCCAGGCCGAGCCCGACGATGGCGGCCCACTGCCAGGCGTCGGCTGGCCAGACAGTGGGCTCCATCGCGAGATGAACGATCCCCGCCAGCGCCGCGGTCACGAGGCAAAAGCCGGTGATGGCGTCGCTGGGTACGTGCGGGAAGCGGCGCGAGAGCACCGAGTAGGTCGACCAGGTCAGGGCGGCGACCAGCGCTGCGCCGTAGCCGAACGCATAGGCCGGATCGAAGCTCAGGCCCTGGTCGCGCGTCACCACCAGAACCGCGCCGGCCAGGGCCAGCACGCAGCCGCCGATGTGCTGCCAGCGGAGCCGCTCGCCGGGGAGGAGCGCGGAGAAGACGACGATCAGCAGCGGCCACAGATAATTGAGCAGCGCCGCCTCCACCACCGGCGCATTGCGCAGCGCGATGAAATACGCGGCATGGTAGCCAAACAGCCCGCCGACGCCGAGCAACCAGACCGGCCAGGGCTGGCGCAGCGCCTTTGCCGCGGACGGACGGAACGCCCACAGCGCGAGTCCCGCGACACCGCCAATGCCGAAGGAAATGGCGGTGAGCTGAAAGGGGGGCATGGTGCCGCTCGCCGCCGTGAACACGGCCAGGAGGCTCCACAGCAAAACAGCGGCAAAGCCGATAGCGGTTGCGGTCGTCCGGGGCATGGGCGCTCCTAACCGATTTGTCGCGGGTTGGGAAATTGCGGTTTTGGGCGGTCGATTCTAGAGTTGCGTCATGGCCACCGACCACTCACAGCGTGCCGCGCTCAACCGCCACTCCGACGCGGCCTTCAATGTGCTGCAGTACGATGTGCTGGCCGAGAAGGCGGCCTCGCTCGGACACCATGCGCGGCTCGCGGAGACTTCGGTGAAGCATTTGCACGCCTTCGATGCGTCCGGGCCCGACAGCGCCGACGAGCGGCTCCATTTGCTTCGTAAGGCGGCACGTGAGGTGTGGGCCTATTTCGTGCAGCGCGAAGCGTGCGGCATGCGGGATCACCGCGAGATCATCAAGGATTTCGGCATCCCCAACGAGGTACTGGCGCGGCTCGGCGCGGTAGACTGAGCGCTGGCATCAGGGAAGGGGGCGCTGGTGTGCCCCCTGCGCCAGGTGAGCGTCAGGTCAGACGCGCTTGCCCTTGGGGCTGAGGCTCCACGCCACGAACAGGGTAACGAGCGCCAGGGCGCCGGGGAGCGGCGCAATCCAGTATTGTTCGCCGGCGACGAGCACGGCTGTGCCGGCCCAAAATATCGAACTCAAAGCTTCGGCGATCGTCGAGACGCGGGAGGCAACCTGCCGCCGGCGGAACATGGCGCGGCGCATCGGCACGCGGAACCAGAGCTGGATTGAGGTGGCCGAGCCGGACGACAGAACGGCGAAGACGGCGGTGACGGCGGCGAGCTCGAAAGAGGCGAGGGCCATCAGGACGATGATCGGGGTAAGGACGACGAGGATGACGGCAGCGACCGCCTCGATCTTGGCCTGGAGCGCGGCGGCGGGTGCGACCGGCGCGGTGACGACGAGATCGTGGGCGTCTTCGCCCGAGATCGCGAGCCAGCTCAGGCCGCCGGACAACTGGCCCACCGCCATCACCAGCACCGGGATGACGACGACATAGGTGCCGGCCGACTGCCCATAGCTGATCCACAGATAGAGGGCAGGCGGAACCAGGTAGAAAATCTGCATCAGCGTCTGGCTGAGTAGCCAGGGGTCGCGCGCAAGGAGCTTCCATTCCTTGACGCGCAATTGCTGCTTCTGGTTGCGCGGCCGGAAGTTCACCGCACCGTGGCGTTGCCGGTGGCGCTGCGCCGAGACGCCGGCCGCGGCGATGGCGTGGCGGCCAAAGCCCGAGGAGGCAAGAAAGACTGTCCCGGCAAGTGCCCCGAAGCCGAACAGGGCGATGCCGATGAGGGCCGGCCAATCGCCGAAGGCTGCCTTGGCGGGGAGCCAGAGAGGACTTCCCACAGCCGGCATCGAGGCGATGAATTGGGGATCCGCGAGGACGGCAAACCGCGACATGTTGCCGAAATGAAGGATGGCGATCGCCTGGATGCCGATGACGAAGCCGGCGCCGACTATGGCGGCGATGATCTGCGCGATCAGCCGCGTGCGCCTGGGCCCGGCGAGACGAAACAGCCCGATTGTGATGAGCACGGCAAGGGCCGTCGCAAGCGCTGACAGGGAAGCGAGCACGAGATAGGCCATCAGCCAGTGCGCGCCGTCATGGAGTACCAGCACATTGACGATCGGGCTTGCCAGCAAGCAGGCGAGGAGCAGCGTCGTGACCGCGGTGATGCCGGTGCGGACGGCAAAAAGCTGGCGCGAGGAGGCAGGCGAGCTCAGGATCAGGTCGAGATCGGAGCGCGTATAGTAGGCCCGCGTCACCGACTCCAGCGCCTGACTCAGCATCACGGTCCAGAACAGGAATCCCGTTCCGGTGACCAGCACCAGCGTCGGCTTGTCGATGACGACGCCACCAGCCACCCAGGGCCCGACTATGGCGCTGGCCATCAGGTGCAACAGAACGGCCACGATCGCGAGGATCACGACCAGCACGATCCGCCGGGTCGGATGCCCGCCGGTCATCATGGCAACGCCATCGCGCCACATCAGCCGCCACTCATGGGCGGCGAACCAGGGCATGGTGGCGGGTGCGAAACTCATGCGACTGCGGCCACGGCGGGATCGGGGATGGCGTCATCCATCTCCTTCTGCGCCACGAGATCCAGGAAGATTTCCTCGAGCGTGGTTTCGCGCCCGATACGGGCGCGCAGCTCCGCCAGCGTGCCCTCGGCGACCAGGCGCCCGTGGTTGATGACGCCGATCCGCTCGGCCATGCGCTCGGCCACTTCGAGGATGTGCGTCGTCATGATGACGGTGACGCCCTGCTTCACCTTTTCGAGCAGCACCTGCTTGACCTGACGCGCCGAGCCCGCGTCGAGTCCGGTCAATGGTTCGTCGAGAATGATGAGCCTGGGATCGTGCACAAGCGCGCCGGCCAGCGCCACCTTCTGCAGCATGCCCTTGCTGAACCCGCCGCAGCGCTCATGCGCGTGCGGGCCGAGGCCGAGCCAGCCGATCAGTTCGGTCGCGCGGGCCCGCGCCTGTTTGGCCTCGACCTGCCAGAGGCCAGCAACGAATTCCAGATACTCGTATGGGGTGAGCCGGTCATAGACCATTGGCTCGTCCGACACCCAGGCCACGATCGACTTGGCGGCGAGCGGGTCCGTGCGCGTGTCGATGCCGAACACGGAAATGTTTCCCGCCTCGGGCCGCAGCAGGCCCGCGACCATTCGAAGGATCGTGGTCTTGCCGGCGCCATTCGGGCCGAGCAGGGCGTAGAACTCGCCACCCTTTACCCGCAAGTGCAGATCCTTGACGACCGGGCGGTCGAAGCTCTTGTCCAACCCGGTGATTTCGAGGGCATAGGGGGAATCGGGCATGGCCGCGCTCCGCGAAGATTGCGCGCGAGCCTAGGGGCGGAGCGTTGAAGCCGCATGAACCGATAGCGTTAAGATTTCTGTGTGCGGAACTTTCGCGCAGTCTCGCCATTAGCCGACCGAAAGGATGATCGGAGAAGAAAAATGGCTGACCGCGAGACTTTTATTGAGACCGGAGACGGGGGCGCGGCAGGAATTATTGCAGGACTGATGGTTGTTGCCATGGTTGCCGTCGGTCTCTTCTTCTTCTTCGGTGTGAACGATAATTCCGGTTCCCGGACGATCGATCTCGACGTGCCTGCAGTGACGGTGCAAGTGACACCCGACGGACAATAAGAACCGGTCTAGCAGGGACGTGACGAGCGCCCGCGAGCGCCGGCGTTCTGCTTTGGGCTACTGGTCCCCGGCGGGGTCGACGAGGCCGCCCGTGCAACCGGCGCCGGCATTGTGCGCGGCGTGCAGCAGCGTGGCGAGGTCGTCATTCAACGTGCCGAAAAGATTGATGCGCAGTTCGGAGACGAGGCCGCGACGGCCATCCTGCTCGCAGTCAAGCCGGACCTTGCGACCGGCGCCGGATCCAAAGGAGGCATCAAAGACGTTGCGGATGTCGTCGCGCGTCACCCGTTCGCCGACACTGTCGGAGAACAGTTTGCCGGCCGCGGAGGCATTCACGGCTTCGACGAGGGCTATCGCGGTGCGATAGTAGGTTTCGGCGTCGGCGTAGGAGCAGGTGCCGTGCTTGATCCATTCGTGGCGATGGAGATTGTCCATCGTCCCCGGCATGATCCGTTCGAGGGACGCGCGCGTGCCGGGGCTCAGCCGCGGCTCGGGCAACTCGTCCCAGCGGCCATCGGTGTCGAGCTCATAAGCTTCCTCGCCGACGCCGCAATAGTCGTCATCCGGCCAGAGCCCGTGCAGCGTCAGATGCGAGGCGGCATAGTCGCCGCTGCGTTCGTCGCGACACTCCGGCTTGCGACGCGCGGTTTCGCAGAAGGCGGGGTGCCAACTGATGGCCAGGACAAGCGCCTGCTCGGGCATGTCAGCGGCGTCCGGCCTGTCGGCCGCCGAGACGTCGTCGGCGGCGTCGACCGGCAATGCGATGGGAGTGGTCGCAGCCCCGGTGGGTTGCCGGTGGTTCCACCAGAATGCTCCGGCTCCGCCGATCAGGACGATGGCTGCTGCCAGCACCAGGATAGAACGCGGATCCACTTAACGCGCGAACTCGTAGCCGTCGGGCACGCCCTGCGGCGACAGGACGAACTGCCAGACCTACAGCACCTTGGCGCGGAAGCCCCCGGCGCAGCACAGCAGATAGTACTTCCACATGCGATAGAAGCGTTCGGCCTCGGGCGTGTTCCGCCTGGTCCAGTTGCGCTCGAAGTTCTCGTACCAGGCGCACAGCGTCTTGTCGTAGTGCGGGCCGATATTGTGGGTGTCGACAACGGTCCACAGCCCGTCGATCGCCTTGCCGATCTGCGCCATCGAGGGGATTACGCCGCCGGGAAAGATGTATTTCTCGATCCAGGGCTCGATCGTCTCGCTGGTATAGTGCTGGCCGATCGTGTGGAGCATGAACAGGCCATCCTGCTTGATCACCTGCCGCGCCTTCGCGAAATAGGTGCGGTAGTTGCGATGGCCGACATGCTCGAACATGCCCATCGAGACGATGTGGTCGGTTCTGCCGTCGAACTCGCGATAATCCTTCACCTGGAACTCGATAGGCAGGTCCTTGTAGCGCTCGCGCCCATAGGCGGCCTGGTCGGGCGACACGGTGACGCCGACGCAGTGCGCGCCGTATTTTTCGGCAGCAAAGCCCATGAAGGCGCCCCAGCCGCAGCCGATGTCCCACACCTTCTGCCCCGACTTGAGACCAATCTTGCGGCAGACAAGGTCGAGCTTGGCCTCCTGTGCCTCGTCGACATTGGTGACGCCTTTCGGCCAGTAGCCGCATGAGCCGGTCATGCGGTTGTCGAGCGAGGCCTTGTAGGCGTCCGTCTCGCTGTAGTGCATTTTGGCGACGCGGCGGCTGCGCGCGACGGTCTGCATATTGAGGACCTTCGCCTGCGCGATTTGCCAGAGCAGGTTGGGGGTCAGGCGCAGGGCGCTGCTGACGTCGGCCCGCAGCACGCGGTTGAAAAATTCGGCGAGGTCCTCGGCGTCCCACCAGCCGTCCATGTAGGCTTCGCCGAGACCGAGCGTCCCTTGCGCGAAGAGGCGCGTCCACAGGCGCTCATTATGAATCTGGATGTCCCAGGGGTTGGGTCCGTTCACGGTGATCCCCGCGTCGCCGAGCAGCCCGACGATCCGGTCCTTCTCGCTCACCCCAATGCTCCCGTGTGCTTGTGCGTGAGCAGCGAGAGCACATCCGGGCGGCGATATTGTCAAGACCGCCAAGGCATCTGGCGCCCTCGCATCGATCATCCCGCTGCGTTCCAAAAGAAACCCCGGCGCACGAGGGCGCCGGGGGAGGGGAAGGAGCGTTCGGCGCGTACCCGCTAGAGCGTGATGCGGAAGATACCGAAGCCGGCGTCGTTGATCTCGCCGGTATCCTCGATCGTGACCGCGGTCACGTCGGCGAGGTGCTCCTTGGCCCTGGGGCCGGTTTCGAACAGCACAGTGGTGCCGCCGAGCGGCGCCAGCGACCAGTTGCTGTCGGCTTTTGGCTGGATCGTCCGCTGCTCGACAATGTAGCGCACCAGC
The DNA here is from genome assembly GCA_964487765.1 of uncultured Devosia sp. GTDB lineage: Bacteria > Pseudomonadota > Alphaproteobacteria > Rhizobiales > Devosiaceae > Devosia_A. Next base: position 10,566 of record CAZASR010000027.1, read on the forward strand.
AGGTCGCGGTTGGTGTCCGGCCCCTTGAAGATCACCACCGAGCCGTCGATGCCGGGGAAATTGCCGCCGCCGCCCGCGCGATAATTGTTCGAGGCGACGATGAACTCCTGGTCGGGATCGATCGGCTTGCCGTCGAACATCAGATCGATGATGCGATTGGCATCGGGGTTGGCCACCGACTTGCCGTCGACCGCATATTTACTCGGCTGGCTGACGTCGACCTTGTAGGTCACCCCGTCGATCACGTCGAAATTGTAGGCGGGGAAATCGAGGTTGATCAGCGGCTGGTCGGTCGAGCCGGGCGTGATCTGGTTGAAGATGCCAGCCGAGCGCTCGAGCCACTCCTTGACGTCCGAACCCCTGATGCGCACGGCCTGGATGGTGTTGGGATAGAGGTAGAGGTCGGCGACGTTCTTGATCGCTACGGGGCCGACCGCGACATCCGTGTAGTACTCCGGGCCGCCGCGGCCGCCGGCCTTGAACGGCGCCGCCGCCGAGAGCAGTGGAATACCGTCCCAGTCCGAGCCTTTCTGCATCTGGGCCAAATACCAGGCCTGCGCGATGTTGACGATCTGCACCGACGGATCGTCCGCGACCAGCGCGAAGTAGGAGTGGAGAGGCGCCGCCGTTTCGCCCACTGCGCGGCGGACATATTCAAGTGTTGCCTCGTGCTCGGAGGCAATCGACTCGAGCACCTCCGGCTCGCTCTCGACGGTCGGCACCACCTTGTTGTCGACGCGCTCGTAGATCGGGCGGGCCTCCGATGTGTGCGAGGCGATCGCCCAGTTGCCGTCGGCATCCTTTTCGAGCAGCAGGTCGATGAGGCCCATATGGGAGCCCCAGAACCCGGCCATCACGGCGGGCTTGCCGGCCAGCGTGCCCTTTTCGAGGTCGGCGCCGTCGAGTCCGGCGAAATCCTGCGAGTTGGGGAACACCAGGTGCTGATGGCCGGTCAGGACCACGTCGATGCCGTCGACGGCGGCAAGCTGCAGCGAGGCATTTTCGGCGCCCGGTCCCTGGTCTGCGGCGATCCCGGAGTGGGAGAGGGCGACGATCAGTTGCGCCCCTTCTTCCTTCATCCTGGGGACATAAGCCCTGGCGGTCTCGACGATATCGCGCGTGTTGACCTTGCCCACGAGGTGGTTGGCGTCCCAGGTCATGATCTGCGGCGGCAGGAAGCCGATGAAGCCGATCCTGATGGTGGAGGTTTCGCCGGCGCCGTCGGTGACCTGTTTCTCAACGATGCGATAGGGCGCGATGTAGGTGGCGTCGCTCAACGGATCGGCCGCGAGCTCGCCCTTGACGAGGTTGGCCGACACGATGGGGAAGTTGGCGCCGGCGATGGCCTTGTCCAGGAATTCGAGGCCGTAATTGAACTCGTGGTTGCCGAGCGTGCCGACCTCGTAGCCCAGCGTATTCATGGCGGCGATCGAGGGGTGGAGTTTGTCGTCGAGGCCGCGCTCATAGGCGACATAGTCACCCAGGGGGTTGCCCTGGATCACGTCGCCATTGTCGATCAGGATGGAGTTGCCGGCCTCGGCGCGGATATTCTCGATCAGCGTCGCGGTGCGCGCGAGGCCCATCGTGTCGTTCGGGGCGTCGGCGAAGTAGTCGTAGGGGTAAACGGCCACGTGCAAATCGGTCGTTTCGATGAGCCGCAGATGGGCCTGGTTGGCCTGCGCCTGCACAGCAAAGGGGTGCATGACGATGAGCGCGCCGGCGCTCGCGGACCCCGCGAGAAACGCGCGGCGCGAGATATTGAAGTTCATGTCGTTCTCCCTGTGAAAGCTCGTCGGGAACGGACATTCGGTGTTGCATGTTGAGTGCCGCAACAGACGAGCAACTTCGTCTTGCCGGGTCGAAGTAACGCTGCGATGACCGCGGTATCGGTCAGATTGTCAAAATTGGACCAATTGGTCAAATTCTGCGTTGTCCATTCGCACAGCCGTATGGATGAGCATCACAAGGAGAGCGTCGCATGGTGAAATGGCAGGGCCGGCAGCAGAGCTCGAACATCGAAGACCGACGCGGGCGGGGCGGCGGGCGGCTTGGCGGCGGGTTCCGCCGTGGCGGCTTCGGCGGCGCCCCCGGTGGCATCCGCATCCCGATGGGCGGCCGCTCCCGCGGCATGGGCGGCATTGCCATCATCATCATTTTCATCGTCATCGCGATGGCGTTCGGCATCAATCCGCTGAGCATCCTGACGGGTGGGGACGGAAGCACGAACGTCCCCTTCCAGCAGACCCTGCCGCCGCAGAATGCCAATGAGGTTGAACTCGCCGATTTCGTCGGTGTGATGGTCAAGGACACCGAGGACTTCTGGGGCGATTATTTCCAGTCGCAAGGCGACACCTATACGGCGCCGCGCGTGGTGCTGTTCACGGACCAAACAGAATCCGGCTGCGGCGTCGCCGACAGCTCGAGCGGGCCGTTCTACTGTCCCAACGACTCCAAGGTCTATATCGACCTTGCCTTCTACGATCAGTTGCGCCGGCAGTTCGGGGCGCCGGGCGATTTCGCGCAGGCCTATGTGATCGCTCACGAGGTCGGCCATCACGTGCAGAACCTCATCGGCGTGCTGCCGGAGTTCAACCGCGCCCGGCAAGCGATGACGCAGGAGCAGGCGAATGCAGCCTCGGTGAAGGTGGAACTCCAGGCCGACTGCTTTGCGGGAGCCTGGGCGAGGGGCGAGTTCGAACGTGGCTTCCTCGAAGGCGGCGATCTCGACGAGGCGATGAACGCCGCCAACCAGATCGGCGACGACCGCTTGACGGGTGGCAGAATACCGCCGAGCCAGTTCACCCATGGCACGTCCGAACAGCGCATGCGCTGGTTCCGCCAGGGCTACGAAACAGGCGATCCGTCGCAGTGCGACACGAGCGACGTCTGATCACGCAGTCGTGTCAACGGAGCGCAGGATTAGGCCGCTGTTCTAGTCGAGACAACAGGGTTTGCACGGGCCGCGGCAGGCTGCCGGGCTTTTGACCCAAACTTGTCACGCAATGGCCTTGTTCGCTGCCGCAACCAATGAGAGCGAGCCGGGTTTTCGGGGCGACGCCAAGGCGCGTCACGTACCTCCCATGAGGCGCGTATGACCACCCTAGCTTGAAGGGAAAATCCAATGAACAAGCTTGCTCTCGCCGCTGCGGCGGCGCTTACAGTCGCGACGTTTGGGACGGCTGCGATCGCCCAGGATGCATCCAGCAACGATACCGGTGACTTCGACCATGCCGACGCCAACACCGACGGGTTCGTCTCGTGGGAAGAGGCGCTGGGCGTCTTTCCGACGCTGAGCCAGACCATCTTCGATCAGGCTGACGCCGATGGCGACGGCAACCTCGACGAGTCCGAGTTCACCGCGCTGCAAGGGTTGACGGCTGGCCTCGATGACGACGGAGCCGGGAGCGCCGACGATGTTTCGAGCGAAGCCTCTTCGAGCGCGATGTAGGCACCGCACTCGGTTGCGCACAGGCCGCCCTCAGGGGCGGCCTTCGCTTAGTGCAGCGGGGGTTTCATATTCGGGTTTTGCCGGCAGACCCTTTTGCGCGCGAATCTGGTTCACGAAGCGCGTGAACAGATAGTGGCTGTCATGCGGCCCGGGCGACGCCTCGGGATGGTACTGGACCGAAAAGATCGGCTTGCCATCCACCGACAGGCCGGCATTGGAGCCATCGAACAGCGACACATGCGTCTGCGTCACGCCGGCGGGCAGGCTTTCGGATTCGACGGCAAAGCCGTGGTTCATCGAGGTGATCTCCACCTTGCCCGTGGTCAAATCCTTCACCGGATGATTGGCGCCGTGATGGCCCTGATGCATCTTGGCGGTCTTGCCGCCGAGCGCGAGACCGAGCAATTGGTGCCCGAGGCAGATGCCGAAAATCGGCTTGCCGGTTTCGATCAACGCCCTGATCGTCGGCACCGCATACTTGCCGGTCGCCGCCGGATCGCCCGGGCCGTTGCTCAAAAAGATGCCGTCTGGATTGTGGGCGAGGATGTCCCTCGCCGTGGCGGTCGCGGGAACCACCGTTACCTGTGCGCCCTCATCGGCGAGTTGGCGCAGAATGTTGCGCTTGGCGCCGTAATCCACGGCGACGATGTGAAACTGCGGGTTCTCCTGACGGCCATAGCCCTTGTTCCAGGCCCAGGGCGTCTGGTCCCATTTGTAGCTTTGCCCCGTCGTCACCTGCCTGGCGAGGTCCAGACCTTCAAGGCCGGGAAAGTTCCTGAGCTCGGCCGTCATCGAGGCCTCGTCGAAATGACCGTCGGGGGCGTGGGCCACGACGCCGTTGGGCATGCCATTGGCGCGGATGCGCGCGGTCAGCGCCCGCGTATCGATGCCGGCGATGCCCACGATGTTGCGCTTCCTGAGCCACTCGTCGAGCCGCTCGGCGGCGCGATAATTGGCCGGGTTGGTGATGTCGGCCTTGAGCACCACCCCGCGGACGCCCGAGAGGGCAGCCATGTTGACCGTCTCGATGTCCTCGTCATTGGTGCCGACATTGCCGATATGCGGGAAGGTGAAGGTGACGATCTGGCCGGCATAGGACGGATCGGTCAGGATCTCCTGGTACCCCGTCATCGCCGTGTTGAAGCACACCTCGCCCGCTGCATGGCCGACGGCGCCAATGCCGCGCCCCTCGAGACGGGTGCCGTCGGCGAGGATCAGGAGGGCGGTCGCAGGCACTGGCTGCCAGCCGGACATGGCGGGGCTCCGTGGAATTTGACGGGTGCAGGTTGAGAGCTTCCCATAGAAGCCCGGCCCCGGCCGCGCAAGTGGCGCCACACGGGAATACTGGCTATATGGGGCCAAATCACTGGACTTGAAGGGACATCAGCCATGCGCGAGGCAATCAGCGAAGGCTACAAGACCGCCTTGAAGGCCCGCGACCAGCGCCGCACGGCGACGCTGCGCGCCATCAATGCCGCCATCAAGGACCGGGACATCGCCCATCGCGGCGAGGGCAAGGGCCCGCTCACCAGCGAGGAAATTCTGGTGCTGCTGCAAAAAATGGTGAAGCAGCGCGAGGAGAGCCTCGCGATCTACGCCAAGGCCGGCCGTAACGATCTCGCGACGGTCGAGAAGGAAGAGATCGACATCCTCAACGAGTTCCTGCCCAGGGCCCTCACGGACGCCGAGGTCGAGGACGCGATCAAGGCCGCCATCGCCAAGACCGGCGCGGCCGGCGCCAAGGACATGGGCAAGGTCATCGCCGCGCTCAAAGCCGACTACCCCGGCCGCATCGACTTCTCCAAGGCCAGCGGCAAGGTGAAGGCCGCGTTGGGATAGGTCCTCAAGAGGACGCTCAGGCACCAGTGGTTTGCGCGGGCGATCCTGTCCGCATCTTCCGCCACGACAGGATCGCGACCGCCACGGCCAGGGCCGAGCCGATGACGCCGGTCCAGGGCAGGGAAGTGTAGCCGAAGGCGTTGTCGATCAGCGCACCGCCGAGCCAAGCGCCGGCCGCGATGGCGATGTTGAACGCGGAGGGGATGAGGCTTGCGGCAAGGAGCGGCGCGTCCTGCGTGTTGGCGATGATGCGGGTCTGGACGGGCGCGCCGAAGGCGAAGGCCAGCGCGCCCCAGACCAGTACCAGCGCCGCGGTGATCCCGGGCGAGCCGATGAAGGCGATGATCAGCAGATACGTCACCACCTGCATCGAAAGGATGCCGACAAGCGACCCCATGAGCTTCCAGTCGGCCAGCCTGCCGCCGACCAGCACGCCAATGGTCGAGCCGACACCGAACAGCAGGAGCAGCCACGGCACGACCTCGAGCGGCACGCCCGATACGTCCGTCAAGAGCGGCGCGATGTAGGTGAAAAGCGCGAACTGGCCGACGGTCTGCAGGATGATGACGACCAGCGAGGAATAGACCGGCTCGCGCGTCAGTACCTTGATTTCGGCAAGCAGGCTGCCCTGCCGGCCCTCATGCGCGCCGTCCATCGGCACCAGCATGGCGATCAGCGCCAGCGAGGCCGCGCCGAGCGCGGCGACGGCCCAGAACGTCATTCGCCACCCATAGGCCGTGCCGATGGCGGTGCCGAGCGGCACGCCGATGATGTTGGCGACGGTGAGGCCGGCCAGCACGAGCGCAATGGCGAAGCCGCGCCGCCTCTCCTCGACGATGGTGCTCGCCACGACGATGGCCGTGCCAAAATAGGCGCCGTGGATGAGCGCGATGAGGACGCGCGCGACGAGCAGCGCTGCGTAGTTCGGCGCCAGCGCGCAGAACACATAACCGACGGTGAAAACGGCCAAATAGATGAGCAGCAGCAGCTTTCGGGAGTAGCGGCTGACGAACGTCGCCAGCAGCGGACCTCCCACTGCGACGCCGAGCGCATAAAGGCTGACCAGGAGCCCCGCCGTCGGGATCGAAATGTCGAGGTTCGTGGAGACGGCCGGCAGGATGCCCGCGATCACGAATTCCGACGTGCCGATGGCGAAGGCGGCGGCGAACAGGGCGAAAAGCGCGAGCGACATCAGGCAGCCTGCTTGCGCGAGAGCGAGATCGAGATCATTGCCGTCACCAGCGCGAGGCCGCTGCACACGATGCCCGTAGCAGGCAACAGGGCGTAGGCGACGCCTGCCGTCAGCAGGATGGCTCCGACGGCGGCGCCGCCGGCAATCCCGACATTGTAGGCGGTGGAGATCAGCGTCGCCGCAAGCCGCGGCGCCTCGCGCGCGCCGTTGAGGATGCGCACCTGGACCGGTGTAGAAAAGCCGAAACCGAAGGCCGAGGTCAGGAACAGCATGACCGCCACAGCGACGGGATTGTACACGGCGAACAGCAGGATGGCGAAGCAGGCGATCTGGCCGGTGACGACGATCAGCATCGTGGCGCCGCCGTTCCAGTCGGCCCCCTTGCCGCCGAGCCAGATGCCAGTCACCGCGCCGGCGCCGCCGATCAGCAGGTAGATCGGGACCATCACCACCGGCTCGAGCCCGGTGACCTCGGTGAGGATCGCGACCTGGAACGTGCCGAAGGCGAGCTGGCCCACCATGATGATGGCGATGGTGAGATAGCTCAGCCACACCTCCTGATGCAGCAATTGCCGGGCCTGCTTGCCGAGCGGCGCATCGGCTTCGTCCTCGCCCTTGATCTGGCTGGGCAGGGTGAACGACACGGCGATCACCGAGAGCAGGGCCAGCGCTGCGATCACCACGAAGGTCATGCGCCAGCCGAAGGCATTACCGATGGCGGTGCCCGCGGGGAGGCCGAGAATGTTGGCGACGGTGATGCCGCCGACCAGCAGCGACAAGGCCGCACCACGCCGGTTCTCGGGCACGAGGTGTGAGACGGCGACACTGGCGACGCCGAAAAACACGCCGTGGCCGCAGGCAGAGATCAGCCGCGCCGCCATCAGCAGCTCGTAGTTGGGCGCGAGCGCGCACAGCATCTGCCCCACGGCGAAGATCGCCATCACGACGAGGATCGCCGGCTTGAGCGGCATTCTCGTCATCAGCAGCGCCAACACGGGACCGCCCACCGCGACGCCGGCGGCATAGCCCGTCACCAGCAGCCCGGCCACAGGAATGCTGACCGCGAGGTCGTCGGAGACCCCGATCAGGATGCCGGAGATGATGAATTCCGTCGCGCCGATGCAAAAGGCGGCGAGGGAGAGGGCGAACACGGCAATCGGCATGAAACAACGTCCGGAAGGGCCGGCTCTTTGAGCATTTGGCCGGCGCCGGAGCAAGCCCTAGGCGGGTGCGGCAATCCGAGTCATAGTCCGGGGACAGTTCGAGCTCATGGAGGCAGGAATGGCGGTTGCCGATCTCAGGAAGCGGATGGGACTGGTAATGGGCCTGCGCGCCCTCATCATGCTGCTTGCAGGACTCTACGCCGTGATCTGGCCGGCGCAGGCGCTGTTCATCCTCGTATGGGCCGGCGCCATCGTGCTGATCGTCGATGGCGTGCTCGGCCTGTGGGCGCTGACCTTCGGCGGGCAGAAGACCGGCAACTACTGGTTCGACGTCGTCCGCAACGTGCTGGCGATCATTACCGGCTTCCTGATCCTCATCTCGCCCATCCTCGGCGCGCTGATCACGGTGTGGTTCGTGGTCTACCTTCTCGCCTTTCAGGCCATTCTCGTGGGCGTCATGGAAATCGTGATCGTCGTGCGCGAGCGCGCGCTCTACTCCAAGATCTGGCCGGTGCTCCTCTCCGGCATCCTGTACGTCCTGTTCGGCGTCGCGCTCCTGTTCGCTCCGCTGTTCGGGGCGGTGGTGCTTACCATCATGGGCGGCCTGCTGATGGTCCTGTTCGCCGTACCGCTCTTCGCGCTGGCCTGGCGGATGTGGAAGGGCGAGCAGAAGACGGCCTGAGTTTCCCGGCCGCCATCGCCACGGGACTCCAGGGCGCGGCCGGCAAGGCGCGCCTGACCCTCGACCTCGCCCGCTCTAGGGCCGGATACGGCTGTGAGCAGCGGGGATAAGTCGGCGCTGACTTAACAGAACGGCGCCGTGCCACTACTTAGGGGCATGCGCTTCTCCGACAGCTTTCTCGATGAAATCCGGCAGCGCCTGCCGATTTCGCAGGTAGTGGGCGAGCACGTCATCTGGGACAAGCGCAAGAGCCAGCCGGGCAGGGGCGATATGTGGGCCTGCTGCCCGTTCCACGGCGAAAAGACCCCCTCGTTCCATGCCGACGACCGCAAGGGCATCTATCACTGCTTCGGCTGCGGCGTGACCGGCGACCATTTCCGCTTCCTCACCGAGAAGGCCGGGATGAGTTTTCCCGAAGCGGTGGAAAAGCTCGCCGGCATGGCGGGGGTGCCGATGCCGGCACGCAACGAGCGCGAGGAGGCGCGGCAGGAAGCCCGCAAATCGCTGTTCGACGTCATGGAAATGGCGGCGCGATATTTCGAGGCGGCACTGACGCACAATATCGGTGCCCGCGCCCGCGGCTATCTGTTCGAGCGCGGGGTGAGCCCGCAGGCGCAGGCCCGCTTCCGCATCGGCTTTGCACCGGACAGCCGCAATGGCCTCAAGGAGCACCTCGCCAACAATGGCGTCACCGCGCAGGAGATGGCCGACACGGGCCTCGTCGCCTCGCGCGAAGACGATCCGCTGACCTACGACCGGTTCCGCAACCGGGTCATGTTCCCGATCACCGATTTTCGCGGGCGCATCGTCGCCTTCGGCGGCCGGGCGCTCTCGCCCGACGTGCCGGCGAAATATCTCAATTCGCCCGAGACGGTGCTCTTCCAGAAGCGGCTCGTCCTCTACAACGGCATGGATGCTCGCAGGGCGGCACGGGACGGCAAGCCGGTGGTGGTGGTCGAAGGCTATCTCGATGTCATCGGCGCGGTCATGGCGGGCTTCGAGGGGGCGGTGGCGCCGATGGGCACGGCGCTGACCGAAGATCACCTGCTGCTCCTATGGCGCATGAGCGATGCGCCGATCCTCTGCTTCGACGGGGATGCGGCGGGCATTCGCGCGGCGGAGCGCGCCACCGTCCTCATCTTGCCGCTGCTCATGCCGGGCAAGACCGTCCGGATCGCGACCCTGCCCGAGGGCGTCGACCCGGACGATCTCATCCGCACGGAGGGGCGCAACGGGTTCGCGGATGTGCTCGAGCGGGCGCGCTCGCTCTCGGATGTGGTGTGGAGCAACGAGACGGGCGGCATGGTGCCGGAAACGCCCGAAGCGCGGGCAGCGCTCGAGACGCGGCTGCGCGATCGCGCCAACTCGATCGGCGACCAGTCCGTTCGCCGCCATTACATGCAGGCCTTCGACGAAAAGCTCGCCGCCTTCTTCCAGCCCGTTCGGCCGCAGCACTGGGGCGGGCCGCGCAGCGACCGCCGCGGAGGCGGCCGCCCCGGCTACGGCCAGCCCTGGGGGCAACAGCGGGGCACGCCGCGCCTCGTCGTTTCGGATACGCTGCGCAATTCGCGCCTGATGAAGCCGGGGCTCGCCGCCGATCCGAGCCCGCGCGAGGCGGTGATCCTGATGAGCCTCATCAATCATCCGGCGCTGGCGGAGAACCGGCTCGAAAAGCTCGCCCACCTCGAATTCGGCTCGCCCGCCGCCCGCAATCTGTTCGGCGCACTGCTCGACCTGATCATGGCGGACCACGACATTTCCGGCGCCGATCTCAAGGCGGCGCTCGGCGCCCGCGCTTTCGGGCCGGCGATCGACAAGATGGAGACGCTGCTGAGGGGGCAGGGCATCTGGCAGGTCGGGCCCGACATCGCGACCCCCGATGCCGAAACCGGCCTCGTTCATGCGCTGGCCTTGCATTACAAGTCGGTTGAGCTAAATAAGGCGCTCAGAGCAGCGGAAAACGCCCTCGACGTCGATTGGACCGAGGACTCCTTCAAGGTGCTGCAGGACATCAAGAATCAGATCACGACCGTCGATGGTACAGAGGCGTTGATCGAGGGATTTGGTTCGCTTTCGGGACGTGCGGCGCGGAGCTTCTAAGCAAGTTCCCGGGCGCACGATTTTGCTTATGGGCGAATCAGTTGCATAAGCGGGCCCCGAAACGAATCATCTGCGGATTGCCGCAGGCCCTTGCTAGGCGTCCAACTGCCACCATTTGAACCGAACGGACCCCCCGAAGGGTCACGGAGCAAAAAGCCAGATGGCTACGAAGGCACCCGTGAAGGCACCTGCCAAGGCTGCGAAGGCCGCCAAGGCAGCCCCGAAGAAGACCACCGCGAAAACAGAACCAAAGAAGAAAACGGCAACCGTCAAGAGCCCCGCCAGGGTGGTCACCAAGGCTCCGGCCAAGCCGGACAAGAAGGCACCGGCCAAAGCAGTGGCGAAAAAGGCAGGGGTTAAGCCCGCGGCACGGCCCAAGGCGATGCCGAGGCCCGCAGCCAAGGTGAAGCCGGCGGCGAAGGCCAAGCCGGCACCCAAGCCCCCCGTGAAGGCCAAGGGGGCACCAAAGGCGAAGGTCGAATCCCCAAAGGTGGAACCAAAGTCGAAGGCGCATCCTAAGCCCAAGACGCCAGCTGGGCCCAAGACGGCGGCCAAGCGCACCGTCGAACGCAAGGCACCGGCCAAGGCCGTTGCCAAAAAGAGCCAGGCGAAGGCGCCGGCAAAGCAAACTCCGGCGCAAGCCGCCTCAGTAAAGACAGACGTAAAACCAGTGAAGACCGAGACCATTTCCGAGCCCAACACCGCGGCGCCCGTTATGTCCCCCAAAGCCGCCGCCAAGGCTCCGATCAAGAACGGCAAGGACGACAAGACCGCGCAGAGCGACAAGGCCGAGGGCGCGGATACGCCCGACAGCCCGCTGCTCGACCTTTCCGATGCGGCCGTCAAAAAGCTCATCAAGACCGCCAAGAAGCGCGGCTACGTCACCTATGAAGAGGTGAACGCGGTCCTGCCGTCCGAGGAGGTCTCGCCCGACCAGATCGAGGACATCATGGCGATGTTCTCGGACATGGGCATCAACGTCGTCGACGAGGACGAGGTCGAAGAGGCCGAAGCCGAGACGCCGGAAGAAGAATCGACCGAAATTGCCGAGCGAACCGGCACGGCTGTCGCCAGCAAGTCCAATGCGCGCGAAGGCTCGGACCGTACCGACGATCCGGTGCGCATGTATCTGCGCGAGATGGGTTCGGTCGAACTGCTCAGCCGCGAGGGCGAAATCGCCATCGCCAAGCGCATCGAGGCCGGCCGGGAGACGATGATCGAAGGGCTGTGCGAAAGCCCGCTGACGTTCCAGGCTATCATCATCTGGCGTGACCAGCTCGGTGCTGCCGAGATCCTGCTGCGCGACATCATCGATCTCGAAGCGACCTATGCGGGCCCCGACGCCAAGCAGGCCGCGCCGGTCGTTCCCACCGAGGAATACAAGCCCGCAGCAACCGAAGCGGCCAAGCCGCAGAAGGCGGCGCCCCCGCCGCGCCGCGCCGCCTCCGCCGGCGAGGATGACGACTACGTGCCCGAGGAGCCGCAGGCTCCGCAGGACCCGGTCGAGGACGACGACGACGATTTCGAGAACTCGCTGTCACTCAGCGCCATGGAAGCCGAGCTCAAGCCGCAGGTGGTCGAGACTTTCGACCGCATCGCCGACGCGTACGGCAAGATGCGCAGACTGCAGGACAAGCACGCCGCGGACCGCTCCAAGCCCGTCACCGGCGCCGAGAGCAAGAAGGTCGACGCGTTCCGCTCGCAGGTGATCGCGGATGTGAAGTCGCTTTCACTCAACGCTTCGCGTATCGAAAGCCTCGTCGAGCAGCTCTACGACATCAACAAGCGCCTGGTGCGTCTCGAGGGCCGCCTGCTGCGTCTTGCCGAAAGCTACGGCATCAAGCGCGACGAGTTTCTGGAGGCCTATTTCACCCACGAGCTCGAAGAGCACTGGGCCGACGACGTCGCCCAGCGCTCGAAAGCATGGGCGGAATTCACCAAGCGTGAGGTCGATACGATCAAGGACATCCGCGGCGAGATTCACACGCTCGCGACGGAGGCGGGCCTCGACGTCACCGAGTACCGCCGGATCGTGCACAAGGTGCAGAAGGGCGAGCGCGAGGCGGCCATCGCCAAAAAGGAGATGGTCGAAGCCAATCTCCGTCTCGTGATCTCGATTGCCAAGAAGTACACCAACCGCGGCCTGCAGTTCTTGGACCTGATCCAGGAAGGCAACATCGGCCTGAT
>CAZASR010000028.1:0-23155 GCA_964487765.1 uncultured Devosia sp.
AGCGCCACCTGGCTGAGGGTGAAGTGCGGCTCGCCTTTGGTCAGGTTGGACCAGACGAACACCATGGCCGTGCACGGCGCCGCGGCGAGGATGATCAGTCCCGCGATGTAGCTTTCGATCTGCTCAGCGGGCAGCAGGGGCCGGAACAGCCAGCCGACGAACAGCCAGCCCAGCAGCGCCATCGAGAACGGCTTGATGGCCCAGTTGATGAACAGCGTGATGCAGATGCCGCGCCAGTAGCTACCGACCTGACGCAGGCTCATGAAGTCGATGCGCACCAGCATCGGAATGATCATCAGCCAGATCAGCGCTGCCATCGGCAGGTTGACCCTGGCGTATTCCAGCGAGGCGAGCGCCTGGAACAGGCCGGGGAGGAAGTGGCCAGCAGCGATGCCGGCGACGATGCAGATCGCGACCCAGAGGGTCAGGTAACGTTCAAAGATGGACACGGAGTCAGGCTCGCCGCTGCAGGGTGCCGGATAGGCCCGCGGCCTCGGCGACCGTGTTGAAGATGGTGCCGTACTTGCGGACGTTGGTATGCAGCAGTTCCAGCCGCTGATCGCTCTCGTCGCTGTCGACGATGATTTCGTAGTCGACCGAGGTAATTTTCGGTGGCGCATCCTGACGAACGGCCTTGAGCCGGACTTCGACGCCGCGCAGGTCGAACTTCAGCATTGGTGTGACCCGCTCGATGCCCTTGAGCATGCAGGCGGCGATCGAGGCGAGGAACAGCTCGGCCGGGTTGAAGGCGTCGTCGCGACCCTTGAGGTCGGTATCGATCACCAGCTCGGCCTGCTTGGTGGTCGCGAGGCTGCCATGGGCATCGACCCGCCGGGCGTGAACTTCGTACTCGAGCATCAGGCGGCGCCCTTGCTTGCGGTCGTGCCGCCGTCCATGGCGCCGATGCCGCGCAGCTTCGATCCGAGCGCCATGTTGTCGATGCTCTCGAGCGGCAGGTTGGTGAAGGCGGCAATGCGGTTGCGCATGAAGCGCAGGGCGTCCTCGAAGGCGGCCCGCTGCTTGAACTCGGGGCCTTCGACGGCGGCCGGGTCCTCGATGCCCCAGTGCGCCGTCATCGGCTGGCCGGGCCAGATCGGACAGGCCTCGCCGGCGGCGTTGTCACAAACGGTGAAGACGAAATCCATCTTCGGTGCATCGGGGCCAGCGAACTCTTCCCACGACTTTGAGCGCAGGCCGTCGATGGAGATGCCGGCGTCGCCAAGCACTTTGAGGCTCGTCGGGTGAACCTGCCCCTTGGGCATACTGCCGGCCGAAAAGGCGCGGAAACGCCCGCTGCCAACATGGTTCAGCAGCGCTTCGCCGAGGATCGACCGGGCTGAGTTGCCTGTGCAGAGGAAGAGGACGTTGTAGATTCGGTCAGCAGGCATTCTTTCCCTCCGACGGGGTGCAGCATGGGGTGAATTCGGCAACCAGCGGCTCGCACAGTTCCGGGCGGCCGCCACAGCAATCGGTGACGAGGAAGCTCGCCAGTTCCCGCACCTTGTCGAGTTCGGCGCGATAGATGATGGAGCGGCTGTGGCGTTCCGAACTGATCAGGCCGGCGCGGGAGAGCACCGCGAGGTGCGACGACATCGTGTTCTGCGGCACGTAGAGCAGGCGAGCGACCTCACCGGCCGGCAGGCCGTGCGGCTCGTGCCGGACAATGAGCCGGAAGGCGTCGAGACGGGTCGGCTGCGACAGGGCGGCGAAGGCTTCGATGGCGGATGTTGATTCCATACATCTAGCATTATCGATATAGTGGGCGACGGTCCAGTGAAGCTTTTATGACAGGCATCGTTCCACAATCATGGAAACAGCCGGTGGACTCGCCATGACATTTTCCATGAATTGGAAACAGCGGCACCGCTGTTTAAGACCTTGGGCAACACAACCCGCCTCGGCTTTCGCCGCGCCCTGGTGCGAGCGGGAGACAACGGCCCGCCCGCTTCAGCTCCAGCTCGAGATCCCTTCCGATCCTGTCGCAGCACAGCGAGAACTGATTTAGGCCGACCTCGTCAGCCAGTGGCAAGCGACGACTCTGTCTGCCGCACTGAGACACCAATATGAACGGGCTGATAGGCTTAATCCCTGCGCCACAAGGGTCGGCTGCACCCAGAGACAGAGTAAGCTGCTGGGTGAGTGGTTTGGCTAGCGCAGGGACTCGAGGTAGGCGACGATCGCTGCTGCCTGGTCCGGTTCGAACTCGAACTCCGGCATATCCGGGTGGCCGCTTGAGAGGCCCTCGACCAGAGCTTCGGTCAGGTCCGCGACGTCATAGCGGAGATGGAGTCCGCGGAAGGGGGGAGCTTCGGGATGCGGGCTCGATCCTTGGCGGCCAGTCGCATGGCAGGCCCCGCAGTAGATCTCGACCAGAGACTGTCCTGTCTGGACCGCTATCTGCTCAGTGGTCTGGAGGCTCTCGAGATAGGCAATGACG
Organism: uncultured Devosia sp.; assembly: GCA_964487765.1. Lineage (GTDB taxonomy): Bacteria > Pseudomonadota > Alphaproteobacteria > Rhizobiales > Devosiaceae > Devosia_A. The sequence continues at coordinate 2,438 of CAZASR010000028.1, forward strand.
TCGGATACATCAGCGGGATTCTTGAGACCTGGAAAGATCATGCCAGTGCCTGGCTCGAAGTGTCTCGGTCGTTCGATGAACGGGGCGAGCGTCGCTGGCGTCCAGACCAGACCTCCTTCTCCCGCCTCCCGCAGCGCCGCGCTGTACGGAAAATCCGGCAGGCTCGCCGCTCGCCGGCCAAGCAGTCCGTTGAGGTGTGGTCCCTGACGGTTCTCCGCCTGTGCGCCGACCTCGTGGCACATTGCACAACGCTCGAAGATCTCCTCGCCCATCCGGATACTCTGCCCCACCGCCGGAGCGATCCATAGCAAAGTCGCCAGCACACAGATCCAGCGCATCATAAGCTCCCGTCCCCGTCGAAACACCGGCAAGGCGCCGAAATGTCGCGTCGGGTGCACGCTGCTCTCGGACCGTGCGCCGGTCAAGCTCGGTGGCGTTCTCTCCGACCGCCCCGCATCATAGGAGCGCCGACAGTGCGCATCTCGAACTCGGCCACTCAGACGGATCCATTTCTATGTCGGTCTGGTTCGCGCCGGCGGCGCGTAATTCGGTGGTTGACTGATGATCGGCGCGATTGGCCGGGCCGTGCCAATGCGATCGCCTCGCCATCCGAGGCGGTGCTGACCTTCCTTTCCAAACTGGCGTATGGTCACAGTGCATTGCATCAAAGCTGAGGACGGACCCGCTGAGGGCACTCAGGTCCGACGGCGTCACGACCGACGCCCTTCCTCCCCCGCACCTCGAGTACACCCTGGCTACCGCCTCAGTGAGGCTGCGGCGCAAGACGCTGTACTTCAGCGCTGAAGGTGGCAGTGGCAGCCAGAGGGCGGTAGCTGCGCAGGTGCAGAGTTGCGATCTCCGTCAAACGCCGCGCAAGGCGAGCTCGATGTCCGCGACGGAATGGCCCGTCAGATCCTTGGAGATCTCGCCAAGCAGCTTGGCGGTCAGGGCCTTGTGATAGTGCTTGCGCATCTCCCCGAGTGCCCGTGGGGCCGCGACAATGACAAGGCCATCAATATTGCCGTCGAGGACTTCCTTGTTGAGGTAGTCCACGATGCTCGCCGAGAAGTCGTCCTCGCCGGCCTGACTCTCATCCGGATTTGACGGGCTGTTCTGGCGCGAACGGCTTGCCTGGTTGTCACGGCCAACTGCGTGGTGAACGACGTGCGTCAGCTTCAACGCTACTTCGTCGCCAGAATTGCGGAACAGGTTGAGCTTCTCACCGTCCGCCACTGCGACGCAGGTACTTCTGGGCAGCATCATTGGACCTTCTCCATGGTGGGCCGACGTTGAAAGGATTATCGGAAACCGGCGCGACCAAACCATCTGGCCACCAGTCTGGGCGACGGTGCGCTCGTGCTTGGCGCGGCAATAGTTCTGGCGCGATCTAGACAGCGGTGTAGCCGCCATCAATGAGATAGTAGCTTCCGGTGACAAAGGAGGCGTCATCTGAAAGTAGAAACCGGACCACCTTCGCCACCTCTTCGGCTCGGCCAAGTCGTCCCAGTGGATGCCGGCTGACAAGGGCCTCACGGTAGGCATCGGGCAGGCCCGCCAGCAGCGGCGTGTCGATATAGGCGGGACCGACGCAATTGATGCGCAGACCCTGCGGGCCGTATTCCGCAGCGGCGTTCTTGGTGAGGCCTACGACGCCATGTTTGGCGGCCGTGTAGGCGCCATTTCCCAGAGCGGCGACCGTTCCGTGAATAGAGGCCATGTTGACGATGGCGGACTGTGCACCGCCCGCCGCCAACATGGCGGGTATCTGGTAGCGCATGCCGTACATCACGCCGTTGAGGTTGATGCCGATCACGCGATCCCAGTCTTCGATGTCGACGTCTCCCGCAGGCGCCTGCCGCCCGCCGATGCCGGCATTGTTGACGGCATAGTGCAGCTTGCCAAAGGTCGAGAGAGCGAAGTCGACAGTCCGCTTGCTGTCCTCGGGCTTTGACGTGTCGGCGACGAACGGAACGGCTTTGCCATAGCTGTTGATTTCCGTCGAGACCCGCTCGGCTGCCTCACGGTTGATGTCGCTGACCACCACGCTCACGCCAAGGCCGGCAAGCTCCTTGGCAATGGCCTCCCCCAGACCCGACCCGCCTCCCGTAACGATCGCAGATTTTCCATCGAACGACATTGGGTTCCTCCCTGGGCTCCAGTGACTGGGCAATTGGCTAGTCCTGCCGGGACATGTCTGAGTGAACAGCATCCCCCTGTACAGGGGCAGTGGCGAGGGTTCGTTGACGCAGATCAAACACCAGCGCGACCAATTGCGCTAGTATTACGCCAGAACTGGTCCGGCTCGCCCAATTATTGCACGAATGCCCTACGGCACGAGCGTCTTCTAGAAGCCAGGCTGGGATTTCACGTAACAGCGCATCGGGAGACGTCATGATCAAGAACATCGCAGTCCATCTCACGGGCTCTTCTGAAGACGGAGTCCGGCTGACCTATGCCGGTGAACTTGCCGAGCTCTTCAATGCCAGCATCACCGGCCTCCAGGTCAATGTGATGCCGGGAATTCTCTCGATCACGGATCCATCCGGATCCGCGTTCTTGCAGGAATTGATCGAGACGTCGAACAAGAAGGCAGACCTCGCCTCGGGGCGCCTCAAGGAGCAACTGGCGCGTCTGGGAGCACTGACCGATCTTCGCCGCCTTGATCTGTTCTCCGAGCAGGTCGGCCTCACGCTCGCATCCGAGGTGAGGCTTTCGGACCTGTTTGTGGGTACACGCCCCTATGGCGATCCGGCAAAGACCGAGGCGATCGAGGAGGCGGTGCTGCTGCGGTCCGGGCGACCCTGCATCTTCCTTCCGCCCGAAATGCAGAAGCCAGCAAACTTCGACACCATCCTGATCGGGTGGAAGAACACGCGCGAGGCCGCCCGTGCCGTGGCGGATGCGCTCCCGCTCCTTCAGGGTGCAGGTCGGGTGGACGTGATCACGGTTCCGGAAACAGCTGTCCCCCCGGCCAGCGAGCCCGCTCTGGACATTGGCCGCTACCTCAGTCGCCATGGCATAAATGCTGAAATCAGGACCGCGGCCGGCGCTCCTGACTCTGGCACTGCGTTGTTGCGCGAAGCGAGGGCATCGGCAGCGGACCTGATCGTGATCGGAGGTTATGGCCATTCCCGGTTACGGGAATGGGTGCTGGGCGGGGCGACGCGGGAACTGCTCTCCAATGCCCCCGTGCCTGTGTTCATCTCGCACTAGCGGTAGCTCGGCGCCACGCCTCAAGCCGCACCAGGGAACCCCATGACCATACGCAACCTCGATCCATGTTTCCGTCCGCGCTCCGTCGCAATAGTCGGAGCATCGGCGCGCGTCGGGTCGGTTGGCAGCATCGTGTTGAACAATGTCCTGGGCGGAGGGTTCGGCGGGACGGTGCTGCCAGTCAATCCAAAGTACGACAGCATCGGATCCCTGCCATGCTTTCGTTCGGCTTCGGAACTCCCGGAGACACCTGATCTGGCAGTCATCGCCACGCCGCCCAGCACAGTTCCGAACGTAGTCGCCGAGCTGGCAGCCAAGGGCTGCAGGGCCGCCGTCGTCATCACGGCCGGCGTGGGCAGTAAGGATGGCCTACGCCAGCAGATGCTGGACGCCGCACGCCCCACGCTCATGCGGATCGTTGGGCCGAACACCATCGGCGCCATTTCGCCGTGGGTGGGGCTGAATGCCAGCTTCGCCCCCACCAATCCGACGCCGGGCGGCATCGCCCTGGTCTCGCAATCGGGCGCCATGGTCTCAACCATGGTTGATTGGGCAGCCACCGAGGGCGTGGGATTTTCACAACTGATCTCGCTGGGAGACATGGCCGACGTGGATGTCGGCGATTGTCTGAACTGGCTGGCGCTCGACAAGCACACCAAAGCAATCCTGCTCTACCTGGAATCCGTCCCTGAGGCCCGCAAGTTCATGTCGGCGGCCCGCGCCGCCTCCCGGGTGAAGCCGGTCATCGCCCTCAAGCCGGGGCGTCATGAGGCGGCGGCCAAGGCCGCCATGACCCATACGGGTTCGCTTGCCGGTTCGGACATTGTCATCGACGCTGCCTTTCGGCGCGCTGGCGTTATCCGCGTCAACAGCATCGAGGAGCTGTTCTACGCCGCAGAGGTCACGTCCCATTTTCCTGCTCTCGTACGCGGACGAGTCGGGATCGTCACCAACGGGGGCGGCGCGGGCGTGCTCGCCGTGGATGATCTTCTCGACCGTGGCGGCGAACTGGCGCAGATCGGACAGGCCACCATCGATGTCCTGAACGAGTCGCTGCCCCCGACATGGTCGCACACCAACCCCGTCGACATCATCGGCGACGCACCCCCAGAGCGCTACAAGGCAGCGATCGAAGCGGTGGCAGCCGACCCGGAGGTGGATGTCATCCTCGCAATGAACTGTCCGACCGCGCTCGCCTCCCCCTTTGAGGCAGCGTCGGCGACAGCACGAACGACCGAGAACGGTCTGGTGAACGGCAAGCCGCTCATCGCCTGCTGGCTGGGCGAGGCGCTGGCCGAGCCGGCCCGCGCCATGCTGCGCCAGGCCAAGGTCGTGACCGCCGACACTCCGGCCGCCGCGGCCCGGGCCGTGTCGTTTCTGACCGAGTGGTCCACGTTGCGCAGCAGGATCCAGCGTGTTCCGGGCACCCTCGCGACGCAGCCCGGCAATTCCGGGACTATCGATGCTATCCTCCGCACCGCAGGCGCCGAGAACCGCCGCGTGCTCACCGAGCCGGAGGCCAAGTCGGTCCTGCGCGCCGCGGGCGTGCCTTGTCCCGAGATTGCAGTAGCGAAAACGCCGGACGAGGTGGAGGACTTCGCCGCTGACATGCTGCAGCGCGAGAGCGCTGTCGTGGTTAAGCTCTACTCGCTGACGATGACGCACAAGTCCGATGTCGGCGGCGTCGTGCTGAACCTGGGCACGGCCGCGGCCGCCCGCGCCGCGGCGGAACAGATTGCCGACCGCGTACGAGCTGTTGACCCCGAAGCACTTGATGGCTTCGTCGTCCAACCAATGGTGCGGCGACCGCGCGCGCATGAACTGCTGATCGGACTGACGACCGATGCCGTGTTTGGGCCCGTCGTGATGTTTGGAGCGGGCGGCACCGCCGTTGAAGTTGTGCGTGACACCTCCACCGGCCTGGTGCCGGTCGATGACGTGCTGGCCGCAGACATGATCGACGCCACGCGCATCAGCCGCCTTATGGCGGGCTACCGAGACCGGCCCGGCGTCGATCGTCGGGCCGTGATCGACGCCATCGTGGCCACGGCCAGGCTGGCGGTAGACCATCCCGCCATCATCGGCGCCGATATCAACCCCTTGTTGGCGGACGAGACTGGCGCGGTTGCGCTGGATGCGCGGATCGAGATCGACCCCGCGCGGATCGACTGGCCGGCGCCGAACCCGACCCTTTCGGTCCGTCCCTATCCGGCTGGATGGGAGAAGGCAGCGCGCCTGGCCACGCAGGAGTTCCAGATCAGGCCGATCATGCCTGCGGACGCGCAGCTCTACCCGCGGTTCCTCGCCCGCGTGACGGCCGAAGACATGCGGCTGCGCTTCCTGGTGCCGACCCGAACGCTGTCGGCGGAGACACTCGTGCGGCTCAGCCAGCTCGACTACGACCGCGATATCGCGTTTGTTGCACTGGACCAGGCCGAGGAACTGGCGGGCATCGTGCGGTACAATGCCGATCCCGACCGCGAAGCCGCGGAGTTCGGCCTGCTGGTGCGCAGCGACCTGCAAGGACTCGGTCTTGGCACCGTCCTTATGCAAACGCTCATCGGTTACGCCCGGGCGAACGGACTGAAGCGTCTGGTGGGGTCCGTGCTGAGAGAAAATCGCAACATGCTCGACATCGCCGAACGGATGGGGTTCAGACCCGCGCCCGGTACGGCAGTGAATGACGTCATTGAAGTACGTCTGGACCTGGATGGGAGTATCTAGTGGCCGGCGTATGGAGCCGTCAGCAGGTGTGTTCCGACGGGGCCTGGATCACAGGTGAGGCGCGAGCACGGCGGCAAACAGCATTGCCGCAAGCGCCAGGCCGCTGACCCCGATGATGACGACGCCGAACGCCTTGCCTCCTATGACGGTGGCAATCACCGCCTTAGCCGCCGTGTTCGCTCCAACTGCCAAAAGGATAGCAAGCGCGGCATCATCTGCGGTGATGGACGTGCCGGTCAGGCGAAGCATCGACAGGGTAACAGCGTCAACGTCGACCAGACCTGACACCGCAGCCAGCGTGAGAGTCCCGGCCTGGCCCAAGCTACCCGAAATCAGTTTGGCGGCGAGCGTGATTGCGCCAATAAGCAGTGCCAGCCAGATCACCGTCCCGAGGTCGAAGGGATTGCGGAGTTCGACGTTCATCTGTTCGCGGCTTGCAGTTGAGCTCCGGAGCAGCAGCGCCGTTGCGATAAGCAGCACGCCAAGTCCGGCCGCAACGGGCATGACGACCTTGCCGACCAGCGCTGGACTGAGAACCGCGACAAGGATCAGAACGCGCCCGAGCATAGTTGCGCCCGCAAGCAGCACGCCCGCGGCGAGCAACCACTTGCTGGCAGGTTGGTCGCGCGCCAGGCTCGAAAACGAAAGGGTCGCAGCGGTCGATGATGCGAGTCCGCCAGCGACGGCCGCAACTGCGAGCCCTCGGCGCCCACCGAATAGCCGAACCGCTAGATATCCTGCGAAGGAAACCCCTGCGATGAGGATGGCCAAGAGCCAGATCTCCGCGGGGTTCAGAACCTGCCAGGGATCGATCGGGCGGTTAGGGAGGATCGGCAACAGCAGAAACGACATAGCCAGCAACACCAGCACGCTGCGCATCTCGATCCAGGTAATGGCCCGTACCCAGGAGTGTAGCGTGTCACGGAGGGCCAGCAGGATAGCCATGGCGACCGCCGCGGCCACAGCGACGGTCTCGCTGCCCAGCGTGGCATAGGCGCCGAGGATGAAGGTGAGGATCCCGGCGACGACGCCGGTGACGCTGAGGTTCTTTTCCTGCCTGGCCTCGAGATAGCTGAAACCCGCGAGGCTGGCTGTGTAGGCCAGCAGGGCGGCGGCGAGGACCAGATGCGACGTCGCCGCTCCCACCAGCGCGGCGATGCCTCCCAGCAGCCCGGTCAATGCGAAGGTACGCAGGCCGGCGGTTCGCTCCCGATCAGAGTCCTCCCGGGTCTGCCACCCGCGCTCAAGACCGATCAGCAATCCGATCGCCAGCGCGACGGCCAGCCGGCGAAAGAGTTCGACTTCGTTCATAGGCTCACCGCAGGGCGCGTAGCGCATTGAGGATAACGGCGACGTCGATGGCCTCCTGAAGCAGAGCACCCTGAACCGGGGTCAGGTAGCCAAAGGCCGCGAACACCATGCCCGCGAGCGACAGACCCAGGCCCGCGTAGACGCTCTGAAGCGCGATGCCTCGCGTGCGCTTGGCGATGGCGATGGCCTTGGCCAAGGGACCGATCTCATCGACCAAGAGGACCACACCAGCAGATTCGGAGGAGGCGGCCGCCCCCCTGGCGCCCATGGCGACCCCGACGTCAGCGGCGGCCAGCGCCGGCGCGTCGTTGATGCCGTCCCCCACCATCAGCACCGAGGCTCGAGACTGCTCCTCTTTGACGATCGACACTTTCTGGCTGGGCGTGAGTTCGCCGTAGGCTGCGTCGACGCCGAGCGCGGCGGCGACCGCCTCGGCGATCTCGGCGCGATCGCCTGAGGCGAGCACGATCCTCTCTATGCCGCCGGCCCGCAAGCTGGAGAGCAGGGCACCTGCGTCGGCGCGGATGGGGTCTTCGAGGACGATGACGCCGCCCAGCACACCGTCGACAGCAACTGCGACAGTCATCACCTCCGGCCTCAATCCGTCATGGAGGGTGTGCGGGTCGTCTCCACCAGAGCGCCGGTGAACGTAGCTGTTGCCGCCGACCACGATTGACTTGCCCTCGACCATGCCCTCGAGGCCGACGCCGGGGGTCTCGTGTACGTCGGTCGGCGGGGAAAGAGCGAGGCCACGTTTCCGGGCTGCTTCGATCAGCGTGGCGGCGACCACGTGGCCGGAAGCTTGATCGAGGCTGGCGGCGAGGCGGAGAACTTCGTCGCCACTGATCGTTGCACCGGTTGTCCTGATGTCGACGATAGCGGCCGAGCCATGCGTCAGCGTGCCGGTCTTGTCGAGAATAGCGGTCTTGACCTTGGCAAGGTGCTCCAGTGTCCCTCCGTTCTTGACCAGAACGCCGTTCCGCGCGGTGCGAGACATGCCTGACATGATTGCGACTGGCACCGCAAGGATCAGGGGGCAGGGCGTTGCCACCACCAATACCGCGAGCACCCTGATATGATCCTGCGAGATCAGCCAAGCTGCCGCGGCCATCGCGAGAGTTAGCAGCAGGAACCACCAGGCGTAGCGGTCGGCGAGGCGCACCATGGGCGCCCGCTCCTCTTGGGCGGCCTCGACCAGCCGCACGATGCCGGCATATGTGCTTTCGCTGGCCGGTCGCGTGGCGATCATACGAAAGGCTGAGCCTATCGAGGTGGACCCGCTCAGAACTTCGCCAGCTGTATCGACCCTAACCGGAACGGATTCGCCGGTAAGCACTGAGAGGTCAATGAGGGCAGGCCCGCTGACGACGGTCCCATCGACGGGAAGTACCTCGCCCTGCCGGATCAGAAGTTCGTCGAGGGCCGCGATTTCGGCAATCGGCACCTCTTCCAGGGCGTCACCTCGGTAGCGAAACGCCGTATGCGCCACCCGTCCCAGCAGGGCGGTCATTTCCCGCCGCGCTTGCCCCTGCGCGTAGCTTTCCAGGAGCTGGCCACCGGCATACATAAGGGCGACGACATTGCCCGCCAGGGTCTCGCCGAATATCAAAGCTGCGGACATCGAGAGCGCCGCGACAATATCGAGCCCGAGATCGCCGCGTCGCAGCGAGCTGACAATCTGCCAGAGCAGGGCGGCCAGAACAGGGGCCGTGGCAAAGCCCCACACCCATACGGCAAGTTGCGGAGAGCCGAGCCAATTTGCTGCCGCGCCAAACGCGAGACCGAGCAATGCTGCGGCAACAAGCAAATAGTCCCGCCAAGTTGTTTGGAGCAATTTCAGAGCCTATGGTGGAGAGATGCGACGGCTTGTCATGTCGCCTTTGACACTGGAGCGCAACCGGCCCGACTGGTCTGATGCTGCCACGTCCAAAGCGTCAATGGTAGCGGCGAGATGCTGCCGGTCGGCCGAAGCTTTGCGCCAGAATCTGGACGTCGAGTGAAGCCAATTCGTACGGAGAACCTATGAGCCGGCTGCACACCCACACCGAACGCCACGCAATAGAGCGAATTGGTTGGCTCCGGGCCGCCGTGCTTGGCGCAAATGACGGGATCGTATCGACATCGAGCCTGATTGTAGGCATCGCGGCCAGCTCCGCTGAGCATGGGGCGATAGTCTCGGCTGGCGTCGCGGGTCTCGTCGCTGGGGCGCTCTCAATGGCAGCGGGCGAGTATGTCTCCGTTCGCTCTCAAGCCGATACGGAGGCAGCAGACTTGGCACGAGAGCGGCAAGAACTGGCGGATCAGCCGGAGGCCGAACTGGCGGAACTCGCTGGCATTTACGTCGACCGGGGCCTCAGTCCGCAGCTCGCGCTGCAGGTTGCACAGGAACTGACGGCCAAGGATGCGCTGGCCGCCCACGCGCGCGACGAACTGGGCATCGTCCAGCACCTGTCTGCCAATCCACTGCAGGCAGCCTGGACGTCTGCTGCAACGTTCGCGGTAGGCGCTGCGGTACCTCTGGCCGCAGCAGTGCTGACACCGCCGAGCATGCTGCTGTGGGTCACAATGGCGGTGACCGCCGTGGCGCTCGCCGTGCTCGGGGCCCTAAGCGGGTGGACGGGCGGGGCGGGCATCGTCAGACCCGCGCTGCGCGTGCTTTTCTGGGGTGTACTCGCAATGGCGGTGACATCAGCGGTCGGGTTCGTGTTCGGGCAGGTCGTTTAGGCGACGGGCGCGCACTCGCTTGGCCAGCCGTGGCTTCGCTCGTCTACCGCGCCTGGAGACGAGGCGTCGATTTCGTAACGTCAAGCGGGATGACGCAGTGCGACCTGATCGGTACGGTCAAGACGCTTCCACTCGCCGGGTAGATCAGAACTTGGTGCGAGACGTGCGTGATGATCGCTGTATTGCGGCGCCGTAGACCGCCTGCCAGCGATCAGCCTTGCCCTCCATCACGCACCACTCATGGCGTCGTCCAGCCATTTGAGGATCGCTCCGGACGACATCGCGCCGGAGGTGCGGGCCAGTTCCTTGCCGCCCCGGAAGACGATCATCGTTGGGATGCCTCGAATGCCGAGCCGGCCGGCCAGCGCCTGGTTCTCGTCGGAGTTGAGTTTGACGAAGCGCACGGCAGGCTCGAGCACGTCAGCCACCTTCTTGAATTCCGGCCCCATGACGCGGCACGGACCGCACCACGGCGCCCAGACATCAACGACGACGGGAATGTCGGAGCGGGCAATCTGGCGCTCGAGGCTGGCCGCCGCGAGGTCGGCCGGCTCGCCGCTGAACAAGGGGGCATCGCATTTGCCGCAGCGGGCGGCGACCGGGTCCTTGTCCGCCTCGAAGCGGTTGACGGTGTCGCAGTTGGTGCAGACGACGTGCTGCATCTTGCAGGCCCTTCTAGGTGGACGGATCGTGTTCGACGGCCTTGAGCTTGTCGATGCCGAGGATCTGCAGGGCGAGCTTCTCGTAGAAGGGTTCGGACGTGCCGGACCGGATCTTGTGCAGGAAGTATTTCTCGAAGCCGACCTTGGCGGCATGGACCCACTTGCCCGAACTGGACCAGTTGACGTTCCGCGGCGGGATTTGCGGCTGGGCCACGAAAGCGACGCCGCCGTCGCCGAAATCGGCGAGGCACACGGCATTCCAGGTCGGCACCGCCGTCGCCTGTCCTCCGGCCACAAGGCTCGAAATGTTCTGCGCCACCGCCGTCACCATGGATTCGATCATGAACCCGGTCTTGGGCACGCCCACCGGCACCGGGGTCTTGCCGACCGGCGGAATGGCGACGCAGACGCCCACCGAGAACACTTCCAGGAAGGCCGGGTTCTGCTGGTGCTTGTCGGCGAGGATGAAGCCGCGTGGATTGGTGAGCCCCTCGATGCCCCGCACCGCCTCCACGCCGCGGAAGGCGGGCAGCATCATGGTGTAGACGAACGGAACCTCGTGGGCCTGCCGCACGCTGCCGTCATCGGCGATCTCGCTCACATGCGCGGTGCCTTCGGCGAAGCGATCGACGCGGGCGCTGGTGAGCCAGCGGATGTGCCGCTGACGCATCTCGCTCTCCATCAAGCCGCGGGTATCGCCCACCCCATCGAGCCCGAGATGCCCGATATAGGGCTCGGCGGTGACGAAGGTCATCGGGACGCGGTCGCGCACCTTCGCGTCGCGCAACGCCTTGTCGAGGATAAAGGCGAATTCGTAGGCCGGGCCGTAGCAGGAGGCGCCCTGCACCGCACCAACGATCACAGGTCCCGGATTGGCGACGAGGTGGTCGAAGGCGGCTTTGGCGCCGAGCGCGTGGTCGATATGGCAGACCGACTGTGTGCCGGCGGCCGGCCCGAAGCCCTCGATTTCATCGAAGGCCAACTCCGGTCCGGTGGCGATGACCAGGTAGTCGTAGCCGAGGTCGGTGCCATCGGAGAGCTCGATGCGCTTCTCCGCCGGATGCAGGCGCTTGGCGCCTTGCGGATAGAAGCCGATGTCGCGCTTGTCGAATACCGGCCGCAGGTCCACCTCGATGGACTGGCGGTCGCGCCAGCCGACGGCCACCCACGGATTGGAGGGCACGAAACTGTAATGCGTGCCCTTGTTGACGACCGAGACCTTGTGCTCCCGGCCAAGCGCTTCGCGCAGCTCGTAGGCCATGATGGTGCCCCCGAGGCCAGCGCCCAGTACGACGACGTGTGCCATGCTACTCCTCCTTGGTTCCTGTCCTCAGGATAGGACCAGGCCAGCCCGGTCGGTTTGACCTGGATCAGCGTCCCGGCTCTTCTGCTTTTCGATCGCCAGCGTCGCCTGGTGCTGGCTGAGATGCACGTCGCCATCGAGGTGATCGAGGAACTCGGTGCCGGCGAGCTTGTCCATCACCGGGCCCTTGACCTCCGACAGGTGCAGCCGGACGCCCATATCGCGCAGGCGATGCTGGATGGCCTCGAGGCTTTCGAGCGCCGACATGTCGATGGCGTTCACCGCCGAACACATCAGCACCACGTCGGTGAGCCCCGGCACCAGCGCGGCCTGCTCGGCCACAAAATCCTCAAGGTAGCGGGCATTGGCGAAATAGAGGCTCTCGTCGATGCGGATCGACAGCACGCCGGGCTGCGTCTCGACCTTGTGGCGCTTGACATTGCGGTAGTGCTCGGTCCCCGGAACCCTGCCGACAATGGCCGCGTGCGGCCGCGACGAGCGATAAAGGAACAGCAGGATGGAAGCTCCGACACCAAGGGCAATGCCGGTCTCGACGCCGAGCAGCAGTGTGCCGACAAGAGTGATGGCCACGGCGGCGAAGTCTGCCTTCGAGTAGTCCCAGGCCTTCCTGAGGAGGGTGAAGTCGACGAGTGTCAGCACTGCGAGCACGATCGTCGCTGCAAGCGTTGCCTTGGGGAGGATAGCGAGGAACGGGGTCAGCAGAAGCGTTGCGAGCGCGATGCCGATCGCCGTGAACGCGCCGGCGGCCGGAGTGGCGGCGCCGGCGTCGAAGTTCACCACCGAGCGGGCAAAGCCGCCCGTCACCGGATAGCCGCCACCGACCGCGGCTGCCAGATTGGCGGCGCCGAGGCCGATCAGTTCCTGGTTCGGCTCGATCCGCTCGCGCCGCTTGGCCGCCAGCGTCTGCGCCACGGAAATGGATTCGACGAAGCCGACGATCGAGATGATCAGCGCCGGAACCAGCAGCGCCTCGACGGTCGCCATGCTGAAGCTGGGGAGCGAGAGCATCGGAAGTCCCTGCGGCACCTCGCCGACCAGCGCCACGCCCTTGCCGCCAAGGTCCATCAGCACCGACCAGGACATGGTCAGGAAGACGACGAGCACCGGGCCGGCACGGACGATGATCTTTGCGATGCCCGCGGGCACACCGAAGCGAGCCAGCCAGTTCTTGAGGTCGAGCCGGATCCACAGCAGCAGCGCCAGCGCCACTGTACCGACGGCCACGGTGTACCAGTTGATCTGCCCGATATTCTCGATGATCGACATCACGAGGTCGGGCAGCGCGTGCCCTTCGGTCTTGATGCCGAGGAGGCCACCCACCTGGCTCAGGGCGATGATGATGCCCGAAGCGGTGATGAAGCCCGAGATCACCGGATGCGAGAGGAAATTGGCGATAAAGCCGAGCCGGAACACCCCCATGGCGAGGAGGATCAAGCCGGACAGCGCGGCGAGGACGATGGCGGCGCTGGCGTAGTCGGCGGTGCCCTCGGCGGCAAGCCGGCCAACCGCCGTCGCCGTCATCAGCGAGACGACGGCGACCGGACCGACGGCGAGCGAAGTCGATGTGCCAAAGATCGCGTAGGCGACTAGCGGCAGCACCGAAGCATATAGGCCCACCTCCGGCGGCAAGCCGGCGAGCAAGGCGTAGGCCAGCGACTGCGGGATCAGCATGATGGTCACGATGATCGCCGCGACGAGGTCGCTGGTCAGCGTCTGCCCGTTATAGCGGCTGCCCCAGTCAAGGATGGGGAGGTAGGCCTTCAGTTTCATCGCTCAGCGATCCAGCGTTGCGTAGAGGCTGCCGGCGCGGGCGCCCGAGCGACAGTAGCCCAGGATCGGCTTGGGCATCTTCTCCCATGCGTGGTGGAAGCGGATGATCTGGCCTTCGCCCAGCATGCCCGACACGGGGATGTGGACGATCCGGATGCCTTCCGCCTCGGCGGCGCGAGCGACGGCGTCGAAGCTCGGCTGGCCGCCTTCCTCATTGTCGGGGCGGGCGCAGATGATGCCCTTGTAGCCGGCATCGGAAAGGTCCTTGACCTGCTCGGGAGTGATCTGGCCGGTCACGGAGAAGTTGTCGTCTATCTTGCGGATATTCATGGTCTTGCCTTTGGGTTTGAGGAAATCGAACATGATCAGAGGCCGTTCAGCGGGACTTTGAGGAAGGTCTTGCCGCTCTCGTCCTTGGGCGGCAGCCGGCCGGCGCGCATGTTGACCTGAAGCGACGGAATGATGAGCTTGGGCATGGCGAGGGTCGCGTCGCGGGCTTCCCGCATCTTCACGAACGTGTCCTCGTCGGTGCCGTGGCCGACATGGATGTTGTGGTCGATCTCGTCGCCCACAGTAGTCTCCCACTGGATGTCGCGACCGTTCGGGCCGTAGTCGTGGCACATGAACAGGCGCGTCTCCCGTGGCAGTTGCAGTACGCGCTGGATCGAGCGGTAGAGGGTGCGCGCATCGCCGCCCGGGAAGTCGGCGCGAGCCGAACCGCCATCGGGCATGAACAGTGTGTCGCCGACGAAGGCGGCATCCCCGATCACGTGCGTCATGCAGGCCGGGGTATGGCCCGGCGTGTGCATGACATGGGCGACGAGGCCGCCGATTTGGTAGCTGTCGCCATCCTTGAATAGGCGATCGAACTGGCTGCCGTCGCGCTGGAACTCGGTGCCCTCGTTGAAGACCTTGCCGAAGGTCACCTGGACGACGGTGATGTTCTCGCCGATCCCCAGCTTGCCGCCGAGCTTGCCCTGGATGTAGGGCGCTGCCGACAGGTGGTCGGCGTGAACGTGGGTCTCGATCAGCCACTCGAGCTTGAGCTGGTGCTCCTCGATGTGGCGGATGATCCGGTCGGCGCCATCATAGGTGATCCGGCCGGCGGCGTAGTCGATGTCCATGACGGAATCGATCACTGCGCACGCATTGGAGTCAGGGTCCTTCACTACGTAGCTGATGGTGTTGGTCGGTGAGTCGAAGAAGGCGGTGACCTCGGGCTTGACCTCGAGATCGGCGGTGAACGGAAGCGTAGTCATCGAGTGTCCTTTCCTTCAGGTGCTTGGGGCGACGCGCTGCTCGAGCGTGACGCGGATGGTACGGGCGGCAGCGATGCCGGCGAGCATCGAGCCGACGAATATCCAGGCGGAGGGCTCACCCAGCCCGAGGGCCGGTATCGCTCCACCCGGACAGAAGCCGGTGATGCCCCAGCCGATCCCGAAGGCGGCAGACCCGGCAAGCAGAGGCAGGTCGAGCTTGCGGTTCGCTGGCAGGTGAAATTTTGGCTCGAGGATCGGGCGTGGACGCTTGAGCACAAAACGGTATCCGATAGCGGTCACCGTGAGGGCGGCGGCCATGACGAGCGCCAGCGAGGGGTCCCAGCTTCCGAAAATATCAAAGAAATTGAGGACCTTGGCGGGGCTGGCCATGCCAGAGATGGCAATGCCCGAACCGAATACGAGGCCGATTGCGCCGGCTGAGAGCATGCGAATCATCAGAAGCCCCCCAGCACGTGGCGGACAACGAATACGGTCGCCACCGCAGTTGCCATGAAGGTCAGCGTGGCAACGATCGAGCGCGGCGACAACCGTGCGATACCGCACACCCCGTGGCCGGAGGTGCAGCCCGAGCCGAAGTAGACCCCGACGCCGACGATCAGCCCGCCGACAATCAGCCAGGGGGCGGGAGCGGTGCTTTCGAAGGCGACGGTGTGTCCACCCGCAAGCACCATCAGGATCGGCGCGCCGATGGCCCCGAGCAGGAACGCCGCACGCCAGCCCCAGTCGGCGGCGAAGGGAGGAAGCAGGCCGGTCATGATGCCGGTCATGCCGGCGATGCGGCCGTTGAAGGCCATGAGCGCGACGGCGGCAAGGCCGATAAGGCTGCCGCCGAGCAGAGCTGGGAAGGGAGTGAAGTCAGTAATCAACGCGAAACCTTGCAGGTGGAGATGCCGAATGGGGCGTATAGAGGACAGAAACGGATGGCCGAGGTCCCGATCAGCACGGCGCCGAGGCCGAGGGTGAGCCAGAACCACAGCGGCTCCGCGAACACAGGCAGGCCGGAGAATAGAGCCAGGGCGCCGAGGCCGATGCCGAGGATCAACCGCAACAGGCGATCGGCGGGGCCGACATTGGGTTTCATCGAGAAGCTCCTTGCATGCAGAACGGATCGGGTTCATATGTATCAGCGAACATACATATATTCGCACATACTAATATGATCAAGATGGAAATCGAAAGACTTGGGGACCGTGCCGAGGAGGCGAGCCAGCTGCTCGCCGCCATGGCCAACCCCAAGCGGCTGCTGATCCTGTGCAACCTGCTCGAGCAGGAAATGAACGTGACCGAGTTGTCCGAACGCGTGGAACTCGGCCAGTCACCGCTGTCGCAGCATCTGTCCAAGCTGAGGGCGTGGGGACTGGTGAAGACGCGGCGCGAAGCCCAGCAGATCAAGTACAGTCTGGCGTCCGACGAAGTCAGACAAGTGCTGCAAACGCTATACAGTATCTTCTGCGACTGATCAGGCTCGCGCCCGCCGGGCCGGCAGGTCGCGGCCGGTGACGACGCGCGTGTCATCGACAGGATGGCTTGGATGGACTTCCAGAACTCGGTCTTGACGCCGCCAGCAAGATCGGCGTGGGCCGTGCAGGAAAGGGCCACAAAACAGGGTGTCTTGGACGAAGGCCGCATCGATCATATGTGCTGCAACAGGCCGGGTAGTGCGGCCTGGTCAGCGGAGATATTGATCAGCCGGAGTCCCGTCTGCTTCAATCAAGTACGAACGGTAGAGCGAAAGGGAGAGCCGCAGCCCTCCCTTTCCAGTCGCTCGGTCGGCGATGCCTCGCTACGACGAGACGCGACACCGCTGCCGTCGAGAGGTGATGCCGCGCTGGCCGACCTCACGACTGCCGGGCATCGAGGTCTACTCTCCCTACGAGCAACGATCAGACTGAAGCAGTCTTCGCCGAGGAGAACGACCGTATCGAGGCTGCGTCTCCTGCTATCGTCTGGGACAATCCAAGCGAGCGCGACCCGGATCGCAGTGACGATTCCCGACACGGCTTCGTGGTCGACGAAGCATCAGTTGGCGAGAGGATAGTTGGTGCCGGTGCGTTGCGAGGCAACGTTCTGCACAAGCTCATGGAAGAACTACTTGGAGACGAATTGTCTCCCACACTCAAGGCGGTCGAAGGTCGAGCTGCAATGCTGGTAGATCAGCTGCTACCGTTCACCGAGGCACCCCCGTCGGTTCTACCGGAGGCTGCAGAGATGGCCGCGACCGCGATTCGCACGCTCGCTTTGCCCGAGCTTGCCCCATTCCTCGGGCGCCTCGTACCGGAAATACCGCTTTGGGAGGCGAGGCCGCCCGCATACCTAGCCGGGCGCGCCGATGCGGTGGTCATCGACGGGGACCGAATTGTCCTCGTCGTTGATTGGAAGTCGGACGTGAGCCCAGCCCCAAATTCTCAAGCTGCCCACGCGGGGCAATTGCGCGACTACCTCCGTGTGACGGGCGCACAACGTGGGGCAATCGTCTACATGTCGTCAGGACGCGTGGCATGGGTCGAGCCGTGAAGAATCGAACTACTCCGGCTGAGCGAGTGACCTGTGGTATGATGCCGACAATTTCAGCGTCTGCTTCGGGCCAGAAGCGGCTATTTACCACGCTGGACATTAGTCAACACAACATCAGCGTCGCTGGCCCGCCGACAGACGGTTAATATCCGGAATGCGCAGAACCGGACGTTGGGTAGGGCAGCAGGCTAGTGGAAGTACTCTGGGAGAGACTGCCAGGCGTGGATGAGGTCACTTACCGAGCGTAGACCCATCTTGCGCATTGCATTGCTGCGATGAAGCTTGACGGTGACCTCGCTGATCGTGAGGTCGAAGGCGATCTGCTTGTTCAACCTCCCCCTGGCGACGTGCTTGAGGACTTCGAGTTCGCGGGGCGTGAGGGTCTCGAGCAGATCGAGTGTCACCTGGCGTTTCGCGGCCGCTGCACGTTGTTCGGCGTCCTTGAGCAGCGCGAGCGCAATCGCATCGAGCAGCGTCTGATCGCGCACAGGCTTGGTGAGGAAGTCGATCGCGCCGGCCTTCATGGCGTCGACGGACATGGGGATATCGCCGAAGCCCGTGAGGAAGATGACAGGCTTGGGGTTGCCGCTGCGCTGCACCTGGCGGTGCAGCTCCAGCCCGCTCGCGCCCGGCATGCGGACGTCGAGGATCAGGCATCCGGGCATGTCCAGGGTGTCAGAACTCAGCAGATCCTGGGTGGAGCCGAAAGCGACTACGGCGTATCCGGCGGACTCCACCAAGTTGGTCAGTGCCTCGCGTATCGCGACGTCGTCATCGACGACGATGACCATAGGTGGGTCGTCCGCCTTCACGACAGCTGGGTGCAACGGGGCTCTATGCGTCATCATCATCGTCCTCCGACACTTGCAGGCCAAGCGCAACATGGATCGCCGCGAGGAGCGCGGGCGCATCGAACGGCTTGCGGAACAGCGGCGCGATGCCCCTGGCTCGGCCGCGCTCGCTGAGCTCGTGGCGCCCGGTCATCAGGAACACGGGCAGCTCCGGGCGCTGCTGCCGGGCGATGTCGCGCAGCCCGAACCCATCCATGGCCGGCATGCCGATATCGGCAATCACCAGGTCGAAGCGGCGGAGGCCTGCCTCGAGCAGCGCCTCGGCAGAGGGAAACATTGTCGTCTCGTAGCCGCTCGATTCCAACAGGTCCTCCAGCGATTCAAGCATACCGATATCGTCGTCCACCACGGCGATCGTGGCTTTGGTTTTGGTCACGTCACGTCTCGTTTCTGGGCAGCGTGAAGCTGAACCGCGCGCCGCCTCCCTGGTTGGTCTCGGCCCACAGCCTGCCGCCATGCGCTTCGACGATGCTGCGGCAGATGGCGAGGCCCATTCCCATCCCGTTGGACTTGGTGGTGAAGAACGGGTCGAAGATCTGCTCAGGGGCATCGATCCCCGGCCCATTGTCCGACACCTCGACCTGGACGGCATCGGGCGCGCCGAACGCGCGAACCCGAACGGCGGGACCCGGCGAGACGGCGGCGGCTTCGAGCCCGTTCCGCATCAGGTTGACCAGCACCTGCTGGAGCTGGACGCGGTCGGCTCGCAAGAGCGGAAGTCCCGGCTCGATCTCCACGGCGATGGAGGCGCCACGCCGCAGGGCTTCCTCCGCCATGAGGTGATGCGCTTCCATGACGACGTCTGCGGGCGCAACGGAGGTGCGGCTGTCGTTCGACTGCTTGAAGAGCGCCCGGATGCGGGTCACGACATCGGCGGCAGCATTGGCATCGCGAACGATGCGGTTGCCGGTCGCCGCGGCCCGCTCGAGGTTGGGCGGGTCTGCCGACAGCCACCGTTCGAGCGCGTGGGCATTGGCAACGATGGCGGCCAAGGGTTGATTCACTTCGTGCGCGATTGACGCGGACAGTTCGGCAAGGCTGGCGGCTTGGCCGGCGCGGGCGAGCCGATCCTGCGAGCCACGTAAGTCTTCCTGCGCTCTCACCTGGTCCTCGATATCGATGCAGGCGCCGTTCCACTGGACGATCTGTCCACTCGAGTCGTGCATGGGCGCTGCCCGGGTCTCGACCCAGCGATACGCGCCGTCGAAGCGGCGCAGCCGGTGGCGGCGCACATAGGGCTCCCCCGTTCGGAGTGCGCGGCTATAGTGTTCCCGTACGCCCTGCAGGTCGTCGGGATAGATGATGGTCTCGAGCGTAGCGAGAAGGTCGGGGCCTAGAGTGCCGACGTCGATGCCGAGAAACTCGCGCAGCCGCCGGCTGCGAAAGGTGGGCCGTCCCTGCGGATCGGCACAGTAGACCATGACCGGAAGCGTCTCGATCAGCTCGCGCAGCGAGCGTTCGCTGCTGCGCAATGCATCTTCGGTCCTTTTGCCGACGTCGATGTCGATCCCGATACCATACCAGCCGGTGATCCGGCCCTCGGGGGTTCGGGTGGGGCGAATGGTGAAGCGATGCCAGAGATAGTCGCCGGTGGAGCGGAGCACGCGATAGTCGAAATTGAAGTCCTGGCCGGTTCGCATGCAGGCACGGAGGTGCTCGGCGGCGGCGGGATAATCGTCGGGGTGGACGCCGAGCTTCCATCCGAAATCGCCGCCTTCGAGGAAGCTCCTCTCACCCAGGGGACGATTGAGGTCCTCGAGCGTCATGGCGATCGACGTCTGCGCGACCGGCGTGGCGTAGGTGAACTGTCCCGCGGCATCGAACGCGAACGCCGCGCCGTGCATCTGCTCGATGATCCTGGCAGCACGGACCGCGTCGCCGGTCTCGCCCATGTCCTCGACCGATGTCCACCGCTCGTCCGGAAGCTGGCTCATCGGCTGCACGGGAACGGCAACGGCATAGCCCGGCTCGGCACGGAACTCGCCCATCGCGTAGCTGCCATCGGGCTGGACCTGCCGGCAGTGAATGATCTGCGGCACGCCGTTACGAAATGCGCGGGAGATCGCCTGCGTCGCCGCCGGCCGGTCGTCGGGATGAATGTGCCCAACCTGGTTTGCCATGGCGCCATGGGATGCTTGCGGTTCCGTATCAGCCTCCTCTGCGGCCCTGCTCGCCCCAGTATTCTCGATTTGGCCGCCATCAACACCTGTACGAGGGTATAGGATTGCGCCAAGCGCGAGTAGAGCCGGACGGGTGAAGCGCTCGCCTGCCATTTCGTCGGCCGTGAGGTGAAACCGGAAAAACCCCCACGTTCGCCATCTCCGTCGCGTCCGATTGACACGGCT